>NZ_BAABMI010000001.1:0-37150 GCF_054785195.1 Secundilactobacillus muriivasis
GTTTCTCAGTTTAATGTTTATAACGAGAAGTCTCTGAAGCGGATCCACCGAGGGTTCAAAGGACTCCAGGACACCTTGGAAGCATCATTTATTTAAGTTAGATACATATTATATGTACGAAGGCATTTCATTTACACAAGATTCTTGACGCTACCGATTTTGGTCGAAATATAGCTGCACAAAAAATTTCAGAGGCAGACGTATCATCTACTGGCACGATTCAAATTGCAGATGCTATTGTTCAAATAGAAAAGCAGTATACAAGTTCTAAGAGTAAGGGAATGGAACAATTAGTTAGTTCTGCTTCTGAGTTTCCAAACCGAATTTCTGGGATAGTACACAATGGTGTCATTGAAACAAAAATTGATGGACAAGGTGCCTTACTAAAAGCAAAGCGACACATGGCACTGGATGAAATTGTAAGTGACTTAGAATTTTACTTGAAAACTTACATCCGGCCGACAAGTATGGCGGATTGGGCAACGAGATTAACGCGTATCAATGAAAAAAATTTGAGAGAAAGACTCGATGATAAAGTGTTTTCGAAAATGCTAAGAGGCCAAGTCGAATATGGCGTGGCGTGGCCTGATTATAAATCGGTCGAAGAGTTATCTACAGATTTGTTAAAGGATATGCCAAGTCTTCCTCCTGTTGAGCAAGTAAAGTGGTACATGCAACTTAAAATCAAAGAATATGATAATTATAGTGCAAAACAATTCAAAGCAAAGATTAAAAGATCCAAGTTAATTGCGACAGATAGTGAAGGTCATTCGGATAAGGTTGCATTATATTCTGGGTTCTTTGTGGACTTTGTGGATAAGCGTCAACATTATTTGTTATTTAGTGGTAATTGGTATAGCGTTTCGCAAGATTTTTATGATACTTTAAAGAAAAAAATTGGAACCGTAGATGAATATACCGATGAACTACCAATTTTAGAAACAGAACTCAATGACGATGGAAAAGTTCACTACGAAGGGGAGGGAGCATACAATGAAAAATTAGCGAAATGTGTTAAAAATGGTCGTCTTTTTGATAAAAATAATTTTTCTAATAATAGAGGAAATTCATTTCCTGGAGTTGAAGAGCCAGCCGATGTTATTACTTCTTCCAGACGGCTGTTCTTTGTAAAAAAAGGGGATTCGTCATCAGCGTTAAGTCATTTATTTTTGCAGGGGTTGGTATCCGCTAAGCTACTTACTAAGGAAGGTGATAGTGATTTTCGACAATTTATTAATAATAACTCTGGCTTTGAAGAAGATATATTTTCTGAAGATTTAATGAACTCGGATGTAACCTTGGTTTTTGTTATTATCAAAAAAGACAAACAGTTACCGTTCTTTTCCATGATTAGTTTTTCAGAAGTTGTCGATAATCTTCGTGAAATGGGATATAAAATACAAATTGCATGGGCTAGAATGAGTACACTTCCTAAAAAAACAGAAAAGGTTGCTCAATGAGGGAACCTCTATACTTATGCAGCTTGTGTAGCACTTGGTAGGTAAATTTCCAATTCAGATATGGTGACTATAGATAATCTAACTGGAGTAATAGTAGGTCATTCGATTGACTCATGATCGTTTTTTTGCCTAAACTATGCCCAAACCGTGAAAAATTATCGGATATCTTGCACCACCAACCCCCAACTTGCTATCCTATAACCAAACAGCAACACCATATCCCAATCCCAAGATCGGAGGTCAGGTCTATGTTCAAAAACAAGTTAGGTAACAGCTCAGTCCTATTCGGTGCCGCAACCGGTGCCATGATTCTATTCGGTACGGTGTTAGGGCTGCTCGGTATCGGTGGTCAGCCCAATGAGGCTGCGGCAAAAACAACGGCGGTGAGGGTTGAGACGAATCATCAGCTCAAATCGGCGATTACGGTGGAATCGAATGGTAAGAACGCGTTGTTCAATAAGGCGGGCACGTTGAAGCATGCGCGGGTGGTTGCTGGCAAGCAGCGGTTAGCCACGATGGGCAACAGTGATTCAAGTAAGCACTATTTCCGCGCGTATCGCGTGGCGCGGTTGAGTAACGGGTTGGTCTACTACAAGATGGTTAGCTTTGATGGTAAATACCGTGGCTGGATCTACGGCGGCAAATCCACCACGAAGGTTGCGGGTGGCATCAAGCGGGCCGCAACGGTGACCAAGACTGCGGTGCCGAACGCCGCAACGGGGCATGCCTACCGGGCTGGTCAAACGGTTTGGGGCAAGCCGAAGTGGTCCGTTTATAAGAATAAGCTAGTGGCGCCGAATACCACTCAGTATTTGCACCATGACTTACGGATCTTGGATGCGAAGCGCCTGACGCGTGAAGGGACCGTCTACTATTATGTGCAGAACCTGAATGATTCGTCGTTGAATGGTTGGGTGCGGTCTGATGGCATTGTGGATAAAACGTAGTAACAGCGCAAATTAGGTAATGGGTTGATTCAATCCACAACAAAACACAACGTTTCAGCGCTCTTTCATATAGCAGAGCGCGAGGCGTTGTGTTTTTTGTGTTGTTTTCATTTAGCGGCACCCGTGAATAAAGACGGTAAGCTGCGACCTGCTTAAAGATGAGTGCTCATACCAGAAAATCATGATATTCATTTTTTCGCCCGATAGCTTAATTATGAGAATCAGTATCAAACAAATTGATTAACAACGATACTGAAATGACTATAAGACGTTATATTAAGCTAAAATATTAGTTGCCCACAATTATTTTGTCCGTTAAAAGCACTAAATCTGAGATATACGCATGACAAATCAAGATAAAGTGTGAAGATTCTGTGAATTTTTCTCAAATAAGATTAATTTTGTAATCGTTGGTGCTATGATGAAGCCATAGATATAAATCACGTTAATTAGGGGAAATGATTAACGATGACGACTTTTTAAATCCTTGGAGGGGACTAAGATGACAAAGCATGGGGGAAGTCTCGGGGAACCGAAGACTCATTTTAAGATGTATAAAAAAGGCCGAAACTGGATGGTCGCTGGGGTTACAGTGGCGACGATTAGTTTGGGTATTTTTAGCTTGGGTAGCGTTTCGGCGCAGGCGGATACGGCGGATGATGCCGCTGGGAACACGACTAGCGAAACGGCGCCGAATGCGGCTGCGACTACTGCTTCTAGTGTGGTTTTGAAGAGTAGTCAATCGACTAGTGAAACTACCAATTCGGCTACGACCGGTGAGGCGGCTGCTGAAGGTCAATCGACGGATGTGGCTGGCAGCACAGACGCAACCGAATCAGCCACGAGCACCACTACAGCATCCCAAGCTACCGAAACGTCAGTGAGTGCAACCGATAACTCGGCAACGACGAGTGAGACAGGAGCAACTAATAGCACGACTAACCAAGCAGTTACTGCAACAACCACCGAACCTGCAACTTCGCAAGTTAGCACCGAATCAACGTCAACCGCAACGCAACCCGCAAACGTGACGGTTCACCATTTAGGTAGCGCTGACGCAACCGAACTAGCTGCCGCCAAAGCAGCGGCTAAAGCTGAATATGAAAAGACGGGGATTGCTCAGACAATTACCGTGGCCGACAGTAACAATACCTACGAATCACAAGGTTACCTCACAACAGCATCACCGGATTTCATCATCAACGAAACTCCTGGCATGAACGATTACGCAGACGGGATGTCCGGGACCAGTCGTTGGGAACTGACCAATGATGGGGTGCTCCACATTGAAACTGGTGAATTAGGGAGTACGACCGCAACGAAGCAATCAGAAACTGATCCAACCGACCGGACAACCGTTAGCAACTGGGCGATTTATGCGGATTACGTAAATACGATCAACTTTGAAGGGCCGGTGTCGTTACCGGATGATGCAAGTTCTATCTTTAGTGGCATGAGCGTATTGACGACCATTACTAACTTGGATCGACTTGATACGAGTAAAACCACTAAATTTGATAACCTATGGTCTCACGATCCTTATTTAACTGAGTTTGATGCGAGTTCGTTTGATATGTCGAATGCGACCTCAATTAAGGAAATGTTTAAGAATGACTACTTGCTCAAATCATTGAACGTTGGCAACTGGGATGTTTCTCACGTGACAGATTTCGAGGGTGTCTTCCAGAGTTTGGAATCGCTGACCAATTTAGATGTCAATCAATGGGATGTTAGCGCGGGGACTAATTTTAATCACCTGTTCAATGACGCAGGCATGACAACATTGGATTTATCAAATTGGCAAACCAACGCAACTGCGTCAACGGATGACATGTTCTATGACATGAGTAACTTGGGTAAAATTACCTTTGGGCCGGGATTTGCTCTAACGCCGCTCATGCCAATTCAAGTTGCTAGAGATAAGTATCAGCCACATACGTACGTTTGGCAGCAAAATTCTAACTGGATCGGCCTAGGGACGGGGACACAAGAAGCGCCAACTGGAACCAAATTGGTGAATACGACTTATTCTGGGGTGCCAGATACCTACGTTTGGTTCGTGGATGACAATGGCGTGATGAAAACAGCCTTAACGACGGCCACGTTTAACTACGTTGATCAGGATACTGGTGAAATCGTGAAGACTGATACGATGGTGAACGCGCCAGATACTTGGACGAGTTATTATCCAAGTATTCCGACCGGTTATTATTCAATTGATGTACCACCAATTTCGCAGGGATTTAGATACGCCCCCGATAACGGTACGGTGTTCAATTATACGGTTGCCAAATCCTCACCAACGACAATCACGTTACCGCTGTCGACCACCGTTCAAACTACGGACGGCACCGTCATTCATCAGCAAAAAGATGTCATCACTAATGAAGCGTTTGCACATGACGAATCTGGTACGCAGATGGTCACCGAAATTGTCTCAACAGCGACTGAAAATGGCACCAACGGCACCTTTGTTGATGTGATTCCGGCCGGGTACGAGTTAGTTAGTATCAATGTGAAAAAGGATAGCCCCGCGATGGGAACGAGTGACGTGACCTATAATTTCAAAACGGGCATTGGCGAATCAAAGATCCACTCACTGGCAACCGCTGACACGCCAGCTACGACGCATGATTTAAAAGACTTGTACACGCAACTTGGGTATGATGAACAAAGCTTCTACACTGATGTGAAGAATGGCATTATGCGGATGGTCAACGCCAAAGGTGACACGTATACAACGACGATGGTGACGAATGCTGTCAATCTGTTGGGGCTGAACCTTAGCAATGAAGCCGTTTTCTTCACCGTTGAAGCCCTACCACAAACCGGCGCCGTCCAGTACGTGGATCACATTACGGGTGACGTGGTGGCCACGGACAGTATTTCCGGGGTGACCGATGAAACGGGGACTTACCAGACGGTTGTTCCAGACGGTTATGTGTTGGCGGATGGTCAAGATTCAGCCGTGGCATACAAGTTAACGGCGGATCATTTCGTGCCAATGACAATCAAACTCAGCCGAGTCCTGCAAACACCGGATGAATCAGCGGTTAAGACGACGTTGACGGTGCACTATGTGGATCAAAACGGTAACCCAGTAGCGCCAGACAGCGTTACAACCGGTCAAATCGGAACGGCCTACAGTGTTACATCACCAACTGGCGCCAACGACACGTTGGTGAACCCAGCCCAAGCAACTTTGGCTGGTAAATACGTTGGAAATGCGATGACCGCAACGGTGGTTTACCAGACGGTTGCGCCAAGTGATGGTGGTGCGACTACCGGTGTGGAGACTAATCCTGGCGGGACGACTACGCCTGATGAGGGTAACGTGCCAAGTGGTACTGTGGATACCGGCGATAATAACACGCCAACCGCGCCAACGACGACTGAGCAGGCACCTTCGACGGTTGCAACGCCACAGGCAACTACGCCTACTAACGGTGCAACTGGTGACGCAACAGCAACTGGAAACGACACTAATGCTTCGGAATCGCAAGCAGCCACCGCGCCCGAAAATGAGGCGGTTGTTGGTGAGAATGACACTACCAACGGTGCAAGTCAATTTAGTAACGCTGCCTTAAAGGGGACAGATGCTGACGGCACTGCCACCGCTAATGATGCGGCACAGGGAACTTCAGCACAGTTACCACAGACGGATGAAACCACGCAGGCAACGAGCTTGCTGGGATTGATTTTGTTGAGTGTGACCGGGATGTTGGGACTTGCTGGGAAACGCCGGCGGGATTGATTTGAGTTGAATGATTGGATTTAAAAACCAGCAGTTCAGTTTCAGTGATGAAATTGGCTGCTGGTTTTTTGGTGTGTAAAAGGCCGTAACTGGATGATCGCGGGAAACGCGATTATGAGTTTCGGCCTAAGTGTGTTTGACTTGGAATTGGGAAGCGAGAACGTCGAGAGTTAACGTTGGTAATAATAAGACCCGCCAATTGGTTTCACGGTGTCGCCCAACCGATAATACCAAGATTTAAGCACGGTCTGACCGTGATACCGGGTTTTCTTCAAGTGCCAAATCGCATCCGTGCCATTCTTACCCAGCGAGTAGTAACCACGGGGAGATTTTTGACTGACAACTAAGTCGTATCCTGAACGATAAGCCGCCAGTCGTTTTCCGGAAAAATAGCTTGGTTGGCCAACTGAGCGACCGTAACGGAAATTATTGACGTAAAAGCCGTATTTGCTGATACTGAGGAATTGCGATTCGCCGTTGCTGTCGCGGTGTGTCTGCCATTTTCCACGAAGTGAGGATGGTGTGGTGGTGTATTTGGCCGAAGCTTCTGTCGGTTGAAGCCAACTGACACCGGCACCAATTGAGAGAGTGAGGCCAACCGCTAGCAAGGTTTTCGTTGAAGTGAGCATAATCGTCATCTCCTTAATTTTAGGAACGCTGGTTAACTACGAGATAGCTGTAAGAAAAGATTTATCAAACTAGACTTTTTTGGTATGCTTTGAGTAACGAATGCTCACTAAACTCAAAAGGGGACGACACACATGAACCTGCACAAACTCAACCACTACCTGCTCCTAACCACGGCAACTTTCGCCGGCGCTGTGGCCCTCGCCACCACGGCAACCACCACTCAAGCTTCCGCGCGCACCTTCGCCACACCAATTCGTGGCACTTGGTATCACAAGACAGGCAAGCATCAAACGGCGGTTAAATTCACCGCCAGCGCTGCCAAGGTGACCGGAATGCCCAAGACCGTTAAATTGAGTAACAAAGAAGTGCGCAATATTAACACTAAATTCAAACTCAGTATTAACGGCACCAAGACCAAGAACTACCAAGTTGCCGGTTTCGACTATCTCGGCGGCACGTTCCAGTTCGTCCCAACCAAGCTAAAGTTGGCCGGTAAGACGCGTAAGGTGTTGGTGAAGTTACCAAACGATGCATCGACAAAATGGGAAGTTTATACCACATATAAGTCATCGGTTGCGCGGACGGCGCGCGTGCGGATGGCGTATTAGAGCGAATGGCGGATCAACTTTTATAAAGTTGGTTCGTTTTTAATGTTGGGAGTTATCAATTCTGATGAGCATTCATTTAATTGATAATGACACACGGTCAAACAAAAGTTAACTAAGATAGCGAATTTTTAATTGAACTAGACCAATATGCGGTGGATTTGTTAAAATAATAGTAGTCAATCACTTTATGTCTCAGTTCTGGAGCCGCCTTAATTGAACTTAGTTTTAACAAAGTTTATACTTCTAGCATAAGCAGAATACTGAAACGGGTATTTTTTATCTCCAGACTGAAAATGAAGGGTGGCGTTGTTATGCAAACTAAAATTAAGAAGTGGGGAAATTCACAGGGAATTATGATTTCAAAACAATTGTTAACCCAAATTGGAATCGAGCATCCAATTGATCAAGATATCGAACTGAGTGTTAAGGGAAATCAACTTATCATTGAGAAAGCTTCTAATGAATCGAAATTAGACAAGTTGTTTGAGGGATTTGATTCAGATAAGTATTTCAGCGAAAATAAAGGTAAGTTAGAGTACGATTGGGGAGAGAGTGCGGGCAAAGAGGTTTGGTAACAGTTGTAAATATGTAAATAATATGTTGGAGTTGTTGTGAATGCAATATTTTCAAGGAGACATTATTTATGCAACTTTAAATCCACGTAAGGGACATGAACAACAAGGTAGACGGCCCTCGTTGGTTGTGTCGAATAATTCATTTAATAAGCACACGAATTTACTGAAGATTGTTCCAATTACAAATCATGGCGTTGAATTTCCACTACACGTTAAGTTACCAGAAGGATTAAAAATTACTGGACAAATTCTAACGGAACAGGAAATTTCAATTGATCCGGGAGTTCGTAACGTTGATTTTATCGAAAAGTGTCCAAGTGAAGTTTTAGAAAAAGTACTAGAGTTTATTACGGAAACGTATTGAATTAAGGTAGATAGCGTATAGCTGCGAGTTTTCGGCTATACGCTATTTTTTCAATAAAAATAAAAAGAGCCAGCAGCTCACACTGCTAGCCCTTTCAGGATGGTAACTCACTTATGCCGCCGCTGTGGTTGAGACACAGGGTTATTTCAAAAAGTCAGGGTTCATAAACTCGGGGTTTGGATAGTGATAGAAGCCTTCGCCGGTCGATGGGCCTAACAGATTGGCGATGATGCGTTTTTTCATTTTATCAGCCGCACGTTGTAAATCAGCGTCACCGGTGCGTTCGGCTTCAGTGACCACGATGTTGTAGTGGGTGCGCAGGCCAATCATGTCCAGAATCCCAAACGGTCCGATTGGTGACGATAGCACGACCATCCAAGTTTTATCAATGGTTTCGGGCGTCGCAATTCCATTTGCCCAGAGCTTCAGTGCCGCGTTCAACCATGGGACCAAGAGACTGTTGAGCACGTAGCCGGGTTGTTCTTTTTGTAGTGGGATGGCGATCATCCCAATCGACTTCGCGAAATCGACCACGGTGTTAAATACCGCCCGATCCGTCTCCGGTGAGCCCATCACTTCAGCCGTGTTACGCAACCAGATTTGGTTGGCAAAATGCAGGTTTAGGAAACGAGTTGGCCGGCCAGTAGCTGGTGCGATATCACTTGGTAACAAGGTCGATGAGTTACTTGCGAAGATGGCGTCCTTGGGTGCAACTTGGCTGAGCTCTTTGTAGAAGCTTTGCTTGATCGCAATCTTTTCTGGGATCGCTTCGATAATCAGGTCAGCGTCCTTTGTGGCGTGACCTAAATCGGTATCAAAACTCATGCGGCTCAGGGCAGTTTGAAATTCGGCCATGGTCACTTGCAAATCGTGCTCGTAGTTTGGTTGTAGTTGATCAATGAGCAACCGCGCATGCTTCACGGCTTCCTCGTTAATATCGTATAACGTGACTTCAAAGCCCATAAAGGCGGTTTGAAAAGCAATCTGGCTACCTAAAACGCCACCGCCTGCAACCGTTACGTGTTGAATCGTCATGTGAATTCCTCCTCAAAGTTAAGTGACTTTAGTATAAATAGCCGCTGGCGGGAGTGAAAGCCGAAAAGCACGATTTTGAAGCTAAAGGGTGCTAAACTGGATCGTGGTATCTGGTACAACCAGAACAAGGAGGCTATTAACGTGAAGTTTGAACCGATCCATGCGCCCAGTGCGACGGATGTTTTTACGAATCAGATGAAGGAAGCCATTATTTTAGGGAAGTTAAAACCCGGAGAGACGTTACCCCATGAGCGCGAACTGGCTGAGCAGATGGGCGTTAGTCGGTCAGTGATCAATCATGGGTTACAGCGGTTGGCCCAGCTGCATTTGATCACCATCAAACCACGGCAGGGCGCGGTGGTGGCGGATTATCTGATTGATGGGACGTTGGAGACATTGCATGAAGTGGTAGCGCTCCATGACGGCTTTTACACACCGGCAATGCTTCGGTCGATCTATCAAGTGCGGCGGTCGTTGGAGTGTGACGCAATCAAGTTGGCGGCACAAGAGCGGTCGGCTGAACCGTTGCGAGAAGCTCGGCGGGCGTTGATGCGGTTCAAGAATGGTGATGGCTTAGACGTTCAAGCACCGGCGATTTTTGACTTCTTCCATTCGCTAGCAATCGCCTCGGGCAATCAGGTGTACACCATGATGATCAACAGTTTGAAACCCATCTATTTGCGGTTGGGGCGTTGGAACACCCAACGTGATAACGGGGTGGCAACGATTTTTGAGTTAAATGAGACGTTGTTGACTGCAGTTGAGGCCGGTCAGGTTGCCGAAGCCGTTGCTGCGGATGAGCGATTGATCGAGTGGAGTTTGCAGGATCTGATGCAAGCCTGATGAACAGTTCTAATTTTGGTAGTCTCATGATTTAACTCATGAGGCTTTTTTTATGCTCATGATGAGCAGGTTACTATCCATTGTTTACCCGGAATGGTTGGAAATGCTGTTGTAGCGGGGATAATTGACTGGTCAATTTTTGCCAAAATTGAGAATTTTTCGCAAATTTTTGGTCGTTCTAGTGAGGAAAAGTGCTACTTTTTTGAATATTTGCCGATTTACGACCAAAATGAAACCGGTTTTATAAGCTGAAATCGGTTTATTTGAAAAACCGAAGATTTTAAGCTAGGCTTCCGGTGGTTGGTAGGAGAATGAACGCCTTATATTATTATAACATTATAACAATTACTTGATAAATTGTATTAGCGTAAAGACGAACTATTACTTTAAATAGCGATTGATTATCCGGATTCGATTTTCAGGTGAAAATTGGCCGTTATAATTAGTTCACAATTGTCGTATTTTATATGCAGTTATTTTGGCTAAAAATTGTATGTTAATTTGATAATTAGCAAATTAGTGTATAAGTATCGGAAAAAGAGGTCATAAATTTACGGTTGTAACCCTTGAAAATGTCAATTATACTTGCATTAATCTAAAATTAGTCTGGGCTTAATCTTTGGATAGGGGGTGAAGACAACGCTTACTTTTTTTGGACAACCCAAGTTTTCTAGAAGTGGCGCGAACGATTTAGCGATCGGCTATGAACTATTTATTCGGGAAGCGCATGGCGATGAGTGGACGCTGCCGCACGACTTTGGGGCCATTACAGCGCCAACGATTGAACGATTGTTGGGGCAGGTTTTGGAAGTGTTACCGAAGACGACGAGCATTGTGTCCTTCAATTTGGAACAGACCCAGTTTATTGATCCGGCCTTCGCGGCAATGGTAGCGCGCGTTCAGGCCAAAACAGACATTCACATCTACACCGAGTTAACGGAACGTCAGGACCCGAACGTGACAGCGAGAGTGCTGTTTTTCGCCGCCCAGCATTTTAAACAACTCGGCTTATTAGTTTGCATCGATGACGTTGGCACTGGGTTTAACACCCCTGAGTTGGTGTTACAACTGGATCCATACATTGACGAGTATAAGTTTGCGTTACAGAATCTACGACCGTTCAACACCATGGGGGAGGTTGAATCGGAACTTCAGTTCTGGTACGACTTAGCAGCGACCAAGCACAAAAAGTTTGCGATCGAGGGGATCGAAACTGAGGACGAACTGCTGACCATTACTGAAAAATTCCCTTGCGATATTTTACAAGGGTACTACATTGGCAAGCCGCTATTGATTCCAGTGGGAATGACGTAGTAGCGACCCAGACAGGCAAATGCATAGGAGCGCATTTCAGGTGGGGTATCTCGAAAATTACTAATAATTAGCTGATTCGCAAATCAGATGCGGGTTAGACAACCGATAGTAATTAAGGGGATATACACATATGGATAAGAAACGAAATCAGCTTTACCGGGACATGCGTTCAGTTAAGACGCACTATAAGGCTTACAAGGCAGGTAAGCGTTGGTTAGTGGCCGGCATTTCAATCGCCACTTTCGGCTCGTTCTTGATGACGAGCACCGCACATGCCGATACGATAAGTGAAAATACTGCAATTACAGCACAGACATCGACGCAGGGAAGCAGTCCAGCGGCGGTGTCTTCAACGTCCGCTGAGCCGGCAACTACTGGCGAGAGCACGACTTCGACAACGACACAAGCTCAGACTCAAGCAACAACCGGGTCAACTTCAGATGCTTTCCAAACAACGGTCACCACTTCGGCGACCGCTGATTTACCTGTGGGCACAACTACGAGCACGGGTACGGATGGTAGCGTAACGGTTGACTTGCCGGCTGGAGCGACTAGTGCGCACATTGCTACGGCTAAGCAGGCGGTGGTGGCTACTGGCGCCAGTGTTGGGACGGTGACGGCGAAGGATGGGGCTAGTGCGGATGTGAGTGGTGCTACTACCAGTTCAACGACACCAGCTAGTGATTCGGACAACGTCACGGTTGATTCGATGGATGGTCAAACGGTTGGCGATACAACGATGAAGTTGACTACACCGCAGGATTTCACAGATAATTTTGTGATGACGGGGTCGAAAAAAGATGGCTCGGGCACAATTAGTCAAACTACTGAGTATATGGACGATTCAACGCCTGGAACAGTGTTGTTAACGGATAAGGGTAGTTCAGCCGGTGCCTATGCGTTTGGGGCGCAGATTGACACGACTAAGAGTTTTGATTTACAAGGGGAGTTTAAAACACCACATACTGTACAGGTGAGTGCCAACGATGCTGGTGGTGGTGGCATCGGGATCATTCTTCAACCTGTAAATCCTGATGAATCTGGTGTTAATGGTGACCCTGGACTTGATGTCGGAATTGCAGGACAACCTAATACAACGTTTATTGGTCGAGATCTTTATGCGAACACTGCATCTTCGGATCCGCAGGGGAACGTTCTAATTATTCGCCAAACGGATAGTACAAATACTGCTAATAACGCAATGAGTAATTTCGATACTAGCATTAATGCGACTATTCCTGGATTGGTAGCACAATCAAATAATACGATTTCAACAATGGATAAGGCGGACGATGAGTACTTCGAATTAAAATGGACGCCTAATTCGACGACGCCAGATGCAACTACCCAAAAAATTACGGGGACGATGACGTACACAACGTACAGTGATGCGGCGCACACTACTCAAATTCAAACGGTAACCACCAATAATCTTCACCTTTTTCAGTTTACTTCTATTGCGGCATTTGGGGCCATTGGTGGTCAGGCTGGCGCTAGTGGTCATACACGTGAAGTTACACTTAGCAGTTTCACGCTCCAAGCCGTTACTGAACCGGTCACAGTTAACTACGTTGGTGAAGATGGCACAAATTTAGGAACAAGTACGTTAACTGCTAAAGTTGGGGATACAATTTCGATTGCGGCAACTTCCGACATTGCTAACAACATCTTCGCACCTAAGACAATTGATGGCTACACGTTTAACCCAGATAACGAAGATGGCCAGTTAAGTTTAACGGTTACCAATCCAGCTGCGACTACTGATGTTACAAGTGGCACAAACACCATCACCATCTACTACAGCAAGGAAGCCCCATACTTGGTTCAGCCAACTGACGAGAGTGGCAATCCAATTGGAGATCCGATTGATGCTTCGGGCTTAGTAAACCATGACATTACCAGTTACCCAGACGTTCCAGGTTACACGGTTGTTACAACTGAGACTCATAAAGTGCCCGGAACGACAGATACAACAGTGAGCGTAACGTATCTAGCGAACACTGTTGAAGCAAATGTGATGATTCCATCTTCACTGGGTGATCAAACTGTCACAGGTGTCACTGGCAAGACTGCCGAAATCGTTCAAGTTACAATTCCAGCTGTTCAGGGATACCATACTGATCAACAGACAGTCGATGCAACAGTAAATACTGACGGCACGATTACCACGACAGAAACGGTCAATTACATTCCTAATGATGTAGAAAATAGTGTCGAGATTACAACGAATAAAGGGACTCAATCTGTTAAAGACGTTAGCGGGAAAACCGGCGATCAATTAACAGTCACGGTACCAACTGTAGAAGGCTACACACCAGATACAACAACAGTAATGGCAACGGTTAATCCGGATGGCACCATTACAACCGACCAAACGGTTAACTACACGCCGAACACCGTCACGAAGGACGTCACAATCGGCACCAATAAAGGTGACAAAGTTGTCAACGTCACTGGCCAAACAGACCAAACGGTAACAGTTAACGTTCCAGCAATTGATGGCTATCAAGCAAGCACTAATACGGTGAATGCAACCGTCAATCCAGACGGCACCATTACAACGACTGACCAAGTCACTTATACTGCAAATGCTGACACACCATATACTGTCACAACCGTGGATAGTAACAAGAATGGCATCGGTGACAGGGAATACAAGCAAACTGGGACGACCGACACCACGATTCAAGTTCCGGATATTGCTGGCTACACGGCTGAAGTCACTAACGCAACGATTTCAGGTGACGGTAAAACCAACGCAACGGTGGTGTACACACCGAATACGAATACTGCCTACAAAGTGATTGCAACGGATATGCAGGACAATCAATTAGGTGATGCGTATGAGTTGACTGGGACAACCGCCACAGCGATTTCGGTGCCAACGATTGACGGTTACACGGCTGAAACAACAACCGCTACCATTAATGGTGATGGCTCAACTGAGGCAACCGTGATTTACAAAGCCAACACGGCCAACGTTACCATTGCTGGAACAACCGCAACCACGGATGATCAAGGGGTAACGCATCTAACTTTTGGTGATGCACCAGGGTTAACCGCGACATTACCTAATCAAGCTAGTGTTCCCGTTGAAGTGACTTACAGTCAATTGAATGCGGATGGCACAACTACGCCGGTCACTGGAACGCCAACCCACGTTGGAACTTACCTTGTCCAGGTCACACCTGCTGCTGAAGCGGCGTTAACGAACGATTACGGTGTCCCAACCGATGGCATCTCTACCGGGACGCTGGTCATTGACCGGGCAACGGTTCCAGCTGATGATGCTGCTAAATACAACGTCACGGTGACCCCACAAACAATCGATGAAGGGCAAACGCCGGCCAGTTTTACGGCTGAATTTGGCAACTTGATGACTTCAGATCTCAGTGCCAGTGACTTTGTGATTGCTAATGATGGCCAAACTTGGACCAACGGTGAATTGCCACAGGCTGCTGGAACGTATCAAGTTAAGCTGACGGATGAAGCGCAGGCTCGAATTACCGCTGCTCAAGATTACGTGCTGACCGATGATAACTTTACTGCCGGTAACTTGATTATCCGGAAGGTGGTCAAGGATAACGATGGTCGTGATGGTTCAATTACGCTAGGGACTGATGGTAAGACTGTCGAGACAGTGGTTTTGACGGCTGCTGATGGGACTCAAGTTCAGGTTTCCCGCGATAGCAACAACAACTATAGCGTTACAGATCCATACACTGCGACGAGCAATGGTAGTGGTGTGGATATCGCCTCACCAAGTCAAACTGATAATACCAATACCAAGGTAAAGGGGACAATCACGACCGTTGAAACCAACAGTGTAACGGCTGACGGTATTTCGACAACTACCACCACGACGACGGACTTAAGTGGTAATGATACAAAGGTGATTGCAACGACCGATGCCAAGGGCAACATCACCGGCTTGCAAATTACGTGGCCGGGTTCTGACACGCCAGTTGACTTAACGATGAGTGATGGCGCGATGAGTGGTACTGATGGCACGATGGGGACGA
The DNA here is from genome assembly GCF_054785195.1 of Secundilactobacillus muriivasis. NCBI lineage: Bacteria > Bacillati > Bacillota > Bacilli > Lactobacillales > Lactobacillaceae > Secundilactobacillus > Secundilactobacillus muriivasis. The sequence goes on from NZ_BAABMI010000001.1 coordinate 15,553, forward strand.
TCACGGACGATGGCGCCAGCGTGATTCATGACAGTGGCGATGGGACTGAAACGGGTGATATTAAAACCGATGGTACGGTCACGTATCGCAAGACGGTGACGATTGAAGCTGGTCAAAATGCGACCGCAACCGTGACGACTGATGATCAAAATGCTGTGCTTGAAGTGAAGTGGCCGGATGGGATTGTCACAACGGATTCGACTGGTGCTGGCGTTACCACGGCAACTGATGGTGATACGCGCACGATTACGCGGTTGACCACTGGTGAAAACGGACAACAAATTACCGAAACGTTGACGTTGGTTCATGATGCCGAATCAAAGGTCGATACTGATGGCTACCAAAAACAACAGTTGACGACGATCACTGATCAAAATCCAGTGACCGTGACCACGGATGAAGCGGGAACGGTACGTTCGGTTGACGTTCAGTGGCCAGGTGATGAGCAACCAGTAACGTTAACTGCAACGTCAACAGGTACGCTTGAAAATGGCACCACCACAGCAACTGTTAACGCCGATGGGTCAATTACCGTTCAAAAAGTGACGCTGACTGATCACACTCAGACAACGTTGACGACGACCGTTGGCCCAGACGGTAGCCGGGCCTATTCTGGGACGCAAGTTGATGGTGATGGTAACGGTGCTGTCACGATTTCAACGGATGTATTTGGTAAAACAACTGGGGTTCAAGTGGCTTGGGAAGATGGCCAGACCGGTAGTTTTAATGTTGATGATCAGGGGGCGCTCGTGACTGATAATGGCGCGGATACGGTTGCGGTTACGGATGATGCCACGATCTTTACGCACAAGACCACTGCTGGGACGAACCTGACGAAGACCGTTTCTACCACTGGCGAGGAGACGAACCTCGTTGCTGCGCCAGTTGAGGTTCCGGATGCTATTAAGACGGTTGCGGATGTGACGGCTGCTCAAACGGTTTTGTCGACGGCGGTAACGACTGCTAACCAGACAGAAACGGCTGCTAATATTAAGTTGGTTGATGACGCATTAACTAACCTGACTGCAGTTATTAGACAGGGTAAAGCGGTGGTAGAAACTGCTAACCAAACTCTGAAAGTACCTGATTTGATTAGTGACGAGGACGATGTTAAGGCAGCAATGGATGCGTTAACGACTGCTTTAACGGATTCTAAGGCAACGATTGAAACAATTAAAACTGACACGGATACGTTAACTGATTTGGTTGGAAAAACACAGGATAGTCGGGATCAGGCAACGGATTTGGCTACGAAGGTAATCGAAAAAATTCCGGGTGATGTTGCTGAAAATAAAGATGTTTTGACTGCGAAGACTGACTTAGACTCAGCTATCAAATCCGGAACGATTGAAGCAATCACGACGGCAACAGAAGCGTTGACCAATGCCATCAATGTTACGAGTAACGCCCAAGCTAAAGGTCGGCAAGTAGTGACGACACCGGTTAGTCAAGAGCCAGATGTGCAGAATGCTCAGGCGGCGTTAACTGAAACGCTGACAAAGGGCACGGTTGCTGATATTAACAAGGCCATTGCGGCACTTCGGGAAGCGGTATCGAAGGCAAATGAAGCACGAGCAACTGAAATTACCGGAGCTGAAAAAGTAGTTGGTACCATTACGTCAACGATTAAAGGCAACGCCGAAGTACGTTCTGCCAAGAGTAATTTAGATGACGCCTTGTCAAATGCTGAAGACAATGACGGCACAACTGGGACTATTACAGAGATGACAGGTAAGCTTGGGGATGCTATCGACAAGGCAACCGACGCTTACAATCAAGGGCAAGTCGCCTTGCAAATGGCACAACCGGTTAACAACGAAGCCGGTGTTGCACAATTAGCCGAAAACTTAACCACCCTGATGAATGCTGGCACAACCGCCGATATCAACCAAGCAATTGCTAACTTGAACACGCGGAGTGAAACAGCGTTGGCGGGGCGGAACGTTGCGTTGAAATTTGCGACTACCACTCAATCTAAGGTTACAAATAATATCGCTGAAAACGCAGACGTTGTCACGATCAATGAGACACTGAGTGACCAAATTGCTAAGGGAACCACGGCTGGCATTAACGCTGCTGCAATCGCATTGCAAACGGTCATCGAAAGTACTACAACCGCTAAACAAAATGCCAACACCGCACTCAAATCACAGGAGACAGTTGCCAACGAACCGAGCGTTGCAGCGAAAGCTAACACGTTGACGAATTTACTGGCAACCGGTGCCACTGCTGATATCGTGGCAGCAACGGAAGCCTTAACGACTGACATTAATCAAGCAAACTACAGTCGCACAACGGCATTCAATGCTGCGAATACAATTGCGATTCCAACGGATTTAGCAACTAACACCAATGTGACGAGTGCTCAAAATAACTTACAAACTAAGTTAAAATCAGGCACCACCAGTGAAATTATGGTAGCCACAACGACGTTGACAAATACCATCACCGCAGCAACATTAGCGCAAACTACTGCAGCCACTGCGTTAGATAATGTTGCGCCAGTTGGCAACGAAAATAGCGTTCAAATGGCAACTAATTTGTTGAAAAATGTTTTAGCTAGTGGCACAACTGCGGAAATTACTACTGCCACTGAAGCACTGACGACAGCAGTTCAAACTGCTTCAAGGGCTCGGACGGCCGCCATCGATGGTGCGAGAAACATTGTCGCTTCAGATAACCAAGTGGCTAATGAAGCTAATGAAGAAGTTAAAACGGCTCGCGAAAAGTTGAACGATAAATTGGCTAATGGCACCACCGACGACATCAACAACGCTGCAACCGCATTAGCAAATGCCGTCCAAGCGGTGACCGTAGCCAAAACAACGGCCAATGCTGCCCTTGGCAACCTCGGTGATGTCGCTAATGAAAAAATAGTTCAAACAGCTGTGACTGGCGTAACTGAGTTGTTAACAACGGGTACAGCAGACGCCATTGAGAAAGCCACGACAACGTTACAACAAGACACCGCTACTGCTAAGGCGGCGCGCAACACTGCTGCAACAACGGCCAATGCGGTTCAGGTCCCAACCGAACTCAAGGCCAACCAGGACGTTAAGCAAGCGAGTGACAAGTTAACGACGGCCTTAACCACTGGAACGACGGCTGAGATTGACACGGCAACCACGGCATTGACTACTGCGATTACCAATACCAATCAAGCATTGACCACAGCAAAAACCACGTTAATCGGCGTCGGCCGAGTTACCAACGAACAACCGGTCGCTACTGCAATGGCAACGTTGACGAAGACCTTTACGACGGGTAGCGCCGCTGAAATCAATGCAGCCAACGATGCCTTAACGGATGTGCTTAAAACCGCGCAATCGCAACGTGATACGGCAATCACTGCCGCAACTGCCGTGGTGATTCCAACACCGCTCAAAGCGAGTGCTGACGTGACTGCAGCGCAAACGGCCCTGACCACGGCCTTGCAAGTCGGGACGACGGCAATCATCGAACAGGCAACCGCTGATTTGAACACCGCAATTGCCACAACGGGCACAGCACAAACCACTGGTCAGGCGGCATTAGTAACGGCTAACGCAACTACCTTGACCAAGGAAACCGGGGTGGCTAACGCGTTGACGCAATTAGCAGCCTTGTTAGAGAATGGTACAGCGACTGCTACGGAATTGACGCAGGCTACACAGCATTTAGCAACTGAAGTTGGCACTGCCGAAACTTTACGCACTACGGCAATCGATACGGCTGAGACGGTTACGATTCCAGCCGAGTTGGCGCGTCACCAAGATATAATAGGCACCAACGATGCGCTGATCAGTGCGGTGACGGCTGCCAAACACGGTACGGGCACCACGGCACAAATTGAGCAAGCAACAATCGCGCTTCAAAACGTGATTGCGACTGCGCAAAATACCAATGACGTTGCCCGGGCCGCGATTGCGGTGACCGACCTCTCAACAACGGCCACGACGCCACTCGTTCAATCCGCTAAGCAACAGCTCCAAACGTTGCTTGACGGTGGTACGGCGACGATTGCCCAACTCAAGCAGGCGACAACGAATCTGGCAACGGCGGTTGAAACCGCGCGGACGACCTTTACGCAAAGTTGGTCAGACGGTGCGATTTCAACGATTCACATTGCTGACAACCATGAGTTGACGGTGACCACGGTCGCAACCGATGGCACCCGCACCACGGCAACGATTGCGGGTGGTAATGGGACTGCTGACGGCTTGACCTTCGTTACCCCAGCCGATGGCGCACTCAGCGTGTCTAAGGCCACAACGGTCGCTGAAGGGCAGTTGGTTGAAACATTGACCGTGCCACGGACCACGGCGATTACGGTAACCACTACGTTGACCACGTCCACGCCGGCAACGACCAACATCACGGTGCCAGCGACTACGGTTACCACGACCACGGTAACGCCAACTGGGGATACCACGGTCACAACGGTGGTCACGAGCCAACTTGGTAAGCAAGGGCAAGTCGTTGCCACGGTGGCACCAGAGGCAACGACGCCAACTGTCGTGCTCCTGCCTGATGGCACTGATGCGCTGACGGCAACCGGTACCAAGCGGAGCACTCAAAGTGATGGCGCACAAGTGCTCACATTAACCACGCCACAAGCTGATGGCAGTGAACTGACGCAACAGTTGATCATCCAAAAGAATGGGACGGTCAGTTACGCGAAGACGGCTAAATACACGGATACCGATGCCAACGTGGCAACGGTTGAAACCAACGCCAACGGCCAACTCGTTCAGTTAACGACTTATGACGCCGGTACGAAGCAGGCAGTCGTCGTTGATGCAGCCGGTATCGCCCAACTCTTGGCGATTGCTGATCGGACGGGCAGCCAAACGGTGGCTGGCTTTACCATCACCAAAGCAGATGACGGTAGTTTAGCGGTGGCTTGGGCTGGTAACAGCGGTACGACAACTTACGCCGTTGGGACCGATGACCAAGGAAACTTTGCTTACACCAAGGTCGCGGTTACCAAGGATACTGACGGCACCACGGTCGTTGCAACCAATCTCGATGCTGACGTGACGTCGATCGATAAGACTTGGAACGATCAGAGCAAGACCAACGTTCAAGTTTCACAGCGCACGACGGCCATTGAGAAGCTGATCCAACAGCTCCTGCAAGATAAGGGTGTGCTCCCAACGACTACGCCAGAGCAGGCCGCGGTTTCGGCGACAGCCCCAACGCAGCATTTGGCAAATGACGTTAACTTGGACTACGATGCAACTACTGATAGCTACGTGCTCCACAAAGCAACTGATCCGTTGACCAACTACCATACGGCGGTCACGGCCAAGCACGGGAAGGTGTCGGACAGCAAAGATCAACTTTACCAAACCGATGGCAGTCAAACGGTGATCACCACCCAATTGACGGCGGACGGCGCACAGTTGACCCAAGCCGACACGACCTGGTTAGATGGCAGTCAATCGACCATCCAACGCCAAGCTGACGGCACTTACCAATTGGTTGAACAAACCGCTACTGGCGAAACGAAGGCGACTGATTTGACGCCGGGAACTACGGTGACATCTGGGACGTTAAGCTTTACCGCAACGCCTGATGGCAACGTGGCCGGCGTTCAGACGACTGGCGACACCCAACTGATCTTGGGCGCGGATGCGGCTGGTAACTTCACGGCCAACCAAGTCACGACCGTTACCAACAATGGCAATACAACGAAGGTTGTGACCGATGACGCCGGGACGCCAATCGCCATGAGTCAAACTTGGTCGGATGGGTCACAGACGAAACTGATCTTTAGTGATCTGACCGCAACCACGTCATCATTGACACAGTTAGTTCAAAACCTACTCAACCAAATCGGCGCAACGGCACCGGACGCGATTAAGGTTGCGGATAACGCCCAACAGGTTGGTGGCGTTTTGATCAAACGTAACGGTAACAAGGTCACATTGTCGAAAGTCACAGCCGGTAACGTTGAGACTTCGGCTAGCGTTGATCAAGAAACTGGCGACGTGTTGTACCAGGAAACGACCCTGTCACAACCGGAAGTCGTCACGGAAACGGTGGTTGAGACCGTACCAAATGATGCAACTGAACAAGCCGGGGGAACTGCCGGTGATGGGTCAACCGCACCAGCAAAACAAGCAAACACAGCGGAGTCGACTGGAAATACGGCACGGACGAACGAAACGCAGTCTGCTAACAATGATCCAAAGGTTAAGCAACTTGGCACCTCTGGACAAGCAGGCAACCCTGAATTCGAGACGAATGGGGCGTCCGAATCCAATGGGCATGCTGAGCGGACGGGTAACATCGAACAGCTTGCAACTGATGGGGAACAATCTCTGACGGCGCAAACTGGCCAGAACGCAGCCGGTGAAGCTACAGCACAAGGGCAATTGCCACAGACGGATGATCAAAGTAACGACGCAGCTTCATTAGCGGGACTGGGATTGTTGGCTGGTTTGGCTGGTGCGCTTGGGTTGCGGCGGAAGCGGCGTGAGGAATAGTTATAGTAAATAAATAAGGAACCTACCAAACTCGGTAGGTTCCTTATTTATTTACTAATTGATTTCTGGATAATAGCGCTCGCCTGAAAAATGCCGATTTTTCATTACTTTAGCGACTTTCTTAGTTGCATAAAAGTGCTCATAAGTCCATACGCCGGCGCCACCTGCGGCACTTAAAACACGGAAACGAACACCGTGATAGCTATGAATTTTCACTTTGTAATAGTCACCGGCACCTGCAGTTTGATTCCAGCCATAAACCCAAAGCCATGGTGATTTAAAAGTTGCGAATGTCCAATTTTGATGTGAAGAAACTTGTTCACCATCGAGGTTTAGATTTCGCGTGTGCAAAGGGGAACGACTATAGTACCATTTTTCATAGTAAGTATGACTACTTAAATGATTGGGCGTAAATCTCATTTTTTCGTATCGACCGTCAGTGTAATGATACCAAGTTCGTTGAAATCTGGCTGGATAGTGACGAAGCGAATTCTTCGCTGAGGCAGAGGTTGTCGTTGTTGCCCCAATAATTCCCAATGGAAGTAGTAATAGTAAAGCAGATTTGTAGATAGTAGATTTATGCATGGCAAGGCCTTCTTAAATGGATGAATTTAATATTCTTATTATATCATTAAATAATTTGGCAATATGCCTTGATAAAGAAATCTAATACTTTTCAAAAATGAAATTAATTTGCCTGATAATATACGATGCATAAATTCTGTCATAATCAGAACCCCACCTCCCGCATTTCCCAAGTTATATGATAAACTTGATAGTAACTAGTGTTATAACACTGCTACTAATACACATTTAAAACTCAAGGAGTCTCAACATGCCCAACACCCCCGAAGCCGACTTCGTGCAGCAAGTCGCGCAACTGAACCTCGCCATTGCGACGCACATTACCGAAACGCTGGCGCCGTATGACGTAAATGCATCCAACTACTTCTACCTGATGAAAATCGGTGACCATCCCGGTATCGTGCAACGTGAATTTAACGACGTGGTACACCTGAATCCCAGTTCGATTACCCGCGCCGTCAACCACCTCATCAAAAAAGGATTGGTCGACAAGCGAACCAATCCTGAAGACAGGCGAGCAACGCAGCTTTATCTGACAGCGGATGGTCAGCAGATTACCACCGCAATCAATCAATTTATTCAGCAGTTAAATGCCGAGTTGATGTCTAGGTTGGGGCCGGACGCTCAGCACATCTTTGAACAATTGATCCAACTTCGTCACTCGATTGAACAAGGCACGGCCGATTAAGCATTCTTGAAAGTTGGGTTGTCTTTAAACATGTGCCACACTTGCTCGGTCATGTCGTTGTTCTCTTGTTTAGTGGCCCGCAGTTGCGTCCACGAGGTGTCGAAGGTGATCTCTGGCGTATCGCTTGCCAGTTGGTCGATAACCGCACTGACGAATTCGTTGAGGTCAGAGCCGTAGGTGTGTTCACCGCTCCCGCCAAGGTTGGTGTTTACAGCCGGCGGTAGGATTTCAAATACCTTGGTGTCGGCTTCCTCCAACTGGAGGCGCAACGATTGGGTAAAGCCATGAACGGCATTCTTCGAGGCGGTATACAGTGGGACCCAAGCGCCAGTGGTGATGACCAGACCGGATGAGACGTTGATGATGGCGCTATTCGGATGGCTCGTAATCAGTGGTAACAGGAGCATCGTCAGGTGAAGCGGGGCTTCAAAGTTGATGGCCAGTTCCTGATGGTACCAGTCCCAACTTTGGCGCTTATCCTGATTTTGAAGGTTGATCCAGCGCTGGATGCCAGCGTTGTTGATCAGCATATCGAGGTCGCTAAAATGAACTTGAACCCAGTCAGCTAACCGTTGACGTTCACTCGCTGAACTTAAGTCGGCCTTGAACGTTTGCAGAGCCGGTTGGGTCTTTTTGGCTTGATCAATGTTGGCCTGACTATAATCGACAACCAGTACATCGTTGCCCAACGCCAACAACTTTTGCGCGATAGCGAAGCCGATGCCAGTTGTACCGCCGGTGATTAAGACGTGATGATTAACGAGTTCCATAATGTCATCCTCCTAAAAGAATTAGTTTTCAAGTGAATCGTAACACAAATTAGGTGCATATGCACCTAATTTGTGTTACGATTTTAGCAAAGGGGATGAAAAAGATGATTGTTGTGACTTCAGCAGCTGGCCATACCAGGTCAATTATTGTTGATGCATTGGTGAAACGCGGACTGCCAGTGATTGCGACGGACCTTAATCCGACAGTGAAGCAACTACCAGGGATCGAACGGGCCATCGTGGGTGATCTGACTCAGTTGGACGTTCAACTTGAGATTATTAGTGCGGCGGATATTTTAATTTATATCCCACCGTTATTCTCACCGGAGGAAGCGTTGATTGGGAATTCATTGATTGATTTGGCAGCTGAGGCGAAGTTGCAGCAGTTCATTTTTATGTCGGTGACCCATCCCATTTTGAGTTCTTTATTGCAGCATACGGCCAAGCGTGACGTGGAGGAACATCTCATTTACACGGGTATGCGCACCCAGTTGCCGTACACGATTCTGCAGCCGATGCACTACATGCACAACTTTGATCCACTAGCGGTAAAGCGGAGCGGAAAATACCGGATTTTCTACAGCTTAGACGGTGCCGTTGCGTACGTTGATCCACTTGACGTTGCCGAAGTCGTGTTGAACGTGCTTGCGGAACCAGCCAAACATAACAAGGCCACGTACGAGCTGGTGGGGACCGCGCCGTACACGCCGAAAGAATTAGTGACCCGCTTCAATGCGGTCACCGGGGAGCATGCCGTTGCTGAATACGTGCCAGTTGAGCAGTTTTTAGATGATATCGGCGCGCAGGATTTATACTTTAGGACTGGCTTTAAGCACCTTGCCGACAGTTACAGCCAATGGGGATTGGACGGGAACGTAACTGTTTTAACGATGTTGTTGGGGCGGGACCCAACAACATTTGAGGACTATTTAGTCCGGGCGTTGGCGAAGTGACATGAGGATGAAAAGACGCTATTTTCGGATTGGGGAATCCGGGAATAGCGTCTTTTTTAGGTTGATTTGACTTGTTTTAAGAGATTGAGACATTGTTGCTGCCGCTCATTGGGTAAAAATGAGTTTCGAACGGCAAGTTGCATATAGCAGGCAATCGACTCACTTGATTTCAACGGAACCTCAACCACGTTGGCGTTCAATGGTAGTGAATTACCGATGACTAACCCAACGCCAAGGTTTCGGCTAACTAGCCGTGCAACCATTTGGTTAGAATCGGCTTCGTAGATAATTTTAGGTTGAACGCTTTGTTGCCGACACAGCCGATCTAAGGCGGTTCTTGGTAGCGTGTGTTTGGGTCGCGCAATGATGGGTACGTCTTTCAGGTCCATTGCGCTCACCATGCTTAACCGACTAAGCGGATGATGCACGTTGGCTAGGAGATAGAAGTGTCGAATCTCAAGTTGGGTGACGTTGAGGTCGCTGGATTGTTCCGGCTGGAGTGTTGAAAAGACCGCCGCATCTAGTTTGCCGTTTCGGAGGGCTTCAAGTAAGTTAACTGAAGGGGCAACTTGCGTATCAACGAGGGGCAGTAAATCGTATTTGATAAATTGTTCGATCATTGGTGGTAACCAAATGCCACCTGCGACATGTGAAAAACCTAAGCGGACTTGCTGTTCGTTCGCGTGAGTTACCTCTAATTTAACTTGCGCAAACTCTTTGATTAGTTTGCGCGCCTTAATGTAGAGTACTCGACCGGCGGGGGTGGTGACAAGTTGAGCCCGATGATTTTGCTGAGTCAGTAACGGGGTCCCGTAACTATCTTCTAGGCGCTTCACGGCAGCCGAGATGGCAGGTTGAGTCACGTTAAACTGTTTAGCGGTTTCGGTATAGTTACCAGCCTCGACTAGGTGGCAAAAATAGGTTAAATCGCGCTCATTCATGAAAACACTCCTTTCTAAGTCGTTATTAATCATTATAACTTAGCGGTGAGTAGCGAACTAGTGGTATTTAAAGCGCTCACAAACTACCACATTCCGATTGCTTTCGTCCAGAGGAGGCCACCGCCCAACCAAATCACGTTGAAAATGACACCGATAATGGCACTCAATTTCCACCAATCTTTACTTGAAACATATCCGGTGCTAGAAAGCAATGCAGCTGGACCGGCAGAGTAGGGGGTTGTTGAGAGAAAAATCGACCCCGCAAATGCCAGCATCAAGGCAGCCAATGCCGGTGGGACACCCACGCCTAACGCAACTGACAGGAAACCAGCGTACAACGCCGAAATTTGGGTTGAAACACTTGGAAACATGTAGTGTAAGTAGAAGTAAGCGAGGAACAAAATGACTAACACAATCACCCAGTTCATGCCGTGTAAAGCATTACCCAACGTTTTAGAGAACCAGGGGAAGAAGCCTAACGTCATTAATTTTTGCGACATTAACATGACAACGGACAACCAGGTTAGGATGTTCCAAGCAAAGCTTTCGTTCAGCATATCCTTGGTCGTAATCACCCCAGTGATCAGTAAAATGACAACGGCAATAAAACTAACTTCAGTGGCATCAATGCCAATCTTGGTACCGACTAACCAAAGAATAATTGCTAAGACAAAGGTGACGGACATGATTTTTTCGTTTAACGTCATCTTACCGATTTCAGCTAACTTGGCATCGGCCCAAGCACCGGCGTTAGGAGTTGATTTAACCTCAGGTGGGTAAATTTTGTAGAGGACCAGTGGAATGATTAGGAGACATAAAATGCCAGGTACACTAGCGGCCAAGAACCATTGCATCCAAGAAATCGTAATGCCTTGAGTTTTCGCAAGGCCCAATGCGACCATGTTACCAGCCAGTCCGGTTAAAAACAGACCAGAAGTGACGTTATTAATTTCATATTCATTAAAGATTAAAAATGAACCGAGTTTTCGTTCAGTCCCATCTTTTGGATCCGAACCCATTTCGTGAGCTAAGTTATCAATGATGGGGTACATGATCCCGTTTACTCGGGCGTTGTTACTAGGAATTCCGATGGCAAGGACCGTATCAACGGCCGAAAGTGCATAGGCCAGTCCAAGGGTCTTCTTGCCAAATAGTTTCACAAATAGATAGGCGATTCGCCGACCTAAACCGGATTTAATGAAGCCAGCTGCCATGAACATGCACATGGCAACCATCCAAGAAGTTGAGTTCCCGAAACCAGCGGCAACTTCTTCCATTTTAAAAATACCGAGGACGGTCGCAAGCGTGATGCCAATTAAAGTTGTCGCCATCATGGGCAGTGGTTTCGTCACACAGGCAATAATGGTGGCAACGAAGATCGCAAATAAGTGCCAAGCAACAACCGTAATACCATCTGGCTTTAAGGGGGTTAAAAACCAGATACCGAGACCTAAAACTAATGGTAGAATGAAACCTTTCCATTTCACATTATTCTTCATGGGTTTACTCCTTCGCAGAATGAACTTCTGCCTTAGATTGGAGGCAGTTATCTGAAAGGAATGACGCAACCATCGTCATATATTGAATACCATTTCACATAGCTGTCTGGAAAACCACAACTGCTTTTTTTGAAATTTCATGATTTAACATAACTTTTATTATGAAACTGTCAACTTGTTTTTTGACTTTTAAGTAGGTCATTTAAATCTTGATTGCATGTAAGCGCTGATATAACAATCTTCATGGCTCAATAGCATCGCAAACCGATCACTTAAATATTGATCGATATCATCATCAGTTACCCTTGGATTCACTTAGGATTCATTAATTTATTTTATGGAATTCAAAAAAATAGTTTTGAAATCATTGAGATTTTTTCACGAATGACGTCTTTTTGTTGAAATGTAAGCGCTTATTTTCCTTAGAGTTAACAGCAATCCGGGCACTTTTTTAAATTTTAGCGTTGCATTTTAGATCGGACTGGGTATATTGAGCCTCGTGAACAACCACACGTGCTTTTTTGAAGTTTTGGCGTCACCAATAAAATTTAAAGGACTGTTTGTGATGAAACTAGTAGCGATTGTTGGGACTAATGCTGAAAAATCTTATAACCGAGAATTATTGCAATATATGCAACAACACTTTAGCGAAAAAGTCGACATTGAGGTTGCTGAAATTGCGTCAATACCATTGTTTAATGAACCTGCTCGCGGCGGTGAATTACCGGCGCCGGTTCAAACGTTGAATGAACAGATTACCGCAGCGGATGGGGTGATTATCGGGGTACCCGAATATGACCACGCTGTACCAGCGGCTTTGAAGAGTGTACTGGAATGGTTATCGTATGAGATCCATCCGTTAGCCAATAAGCCAGTGATGATCGTGGGGACATCATTGGGGATTCAGGGCACGTCACGTGCTCAAGATGATTTACGGGCGATTTTAAACGCCCCCGGTGTCGATGCGATTGTGTTGCCCGGTAATGAGTTTATGTTGAGTTTTGCCCCTAAAGCGTTCGATGCACAAGGTGCGCTAGTCGATTCACGGACGGTGAGCTTCTTAGAAAGCTGCTTTGCGCACTTTACCGATATGATCAAAACCCTTACTGGTGGCTCGCAGTTAAACGTTAAGTGGGACGGTCATTACGATGTCGTCGTTTTAGGCTTCGGTGGCGCTGGTGCGACTGCTGCTCGGTTTGCGGCTGATAACGGTGCTAAAGTTCTGGTTGTTGAAGCAGCACCGTTTGGCCGTGAAGGTGGTAATACGCGTTACTCAGCACAACACGTGGTGATGGGGGAGAGTCAAAGTGATTTAAGTGACTACTACCACGCACTGGCTGCGCCATTATCAGTGCCAGAGGATACGTTACAGGCTTACCTTAAAGGCATGAGCCAGATCCCAAGTTACTTCGAAACCTACTTTGGTATCAAAGCCGTTAGCTGGAAATATGATATTAAGCCGGGCGATGCGGTTGCCATCAAAAAGACGATGGCCGAATATCCGGAACTTAAGGGGAGTCAAACGGTTGACTTTGCCCTCGTCCACAAACGGGATAAGGATGCCGGACTCTGGAAGATTTTACGACAACAAGTTTTGGATCGGCAGGATCAAATTGACATCTGGTTGAACTCACGGGCGCAACATTTGATTCAAGAACCCGGTACCGGCGTCATTCGGGGTGTCCAAATCGAACGTGACGGTCAACTGATCAACGTTGCCGCGAAGAACGGGGTTGTTTTAGCCATGGGTGGATTTGAAAACAATCCAGAAATGGTGCAAACCTACCTGCATACCAAGAAATTGACGCCACTTGGCACGTTATATAACCGTGGGGATGGTGTTCGGATGGCCCAAGAAGTTGGCGCTAAGATGTGGCATATGGCCAACTATGAATCACACGGCATTTTGCCAGGTATCACCTTTAAGGAAGCTGAAGGCGAACGTGGGCGTCAAATTGAACACTGGCCAGCTCTGAAGCAGGGGAGTATCTTTGTGATTGCGGATGATGGGACCCGTTACTTCCCAGAAGATGCGCCTCACCGGCATGGTCACATCAGCACGCACGGGTCATGGCTGATTCCGATGCATAACGAGCACCCATACTTGGTCTTTGATCAGGCAAAATACAATGATTTTAAACAAGAACTCGATGATAAGGGACGGTTACCATACCCCGATTTCATGTCGAAACTGGTTAAAGCCGATACGTTAGCTGATTTAGCTGAAAAATTGAGTGTACCAGCGGAGAAGTTGACGCAAACGGTGACTGACTTTAATCAATTTGCCAACAATGGTCGCGACTACGCCTTTGGTCGCCATGCCGACACCATGCGAGCATTTGGCGATGGTCCTTATTATGCGATTGCGGCCGCTAATGACGTGCTTAATACGCAAGGGGGCCCTCAGCGAAACGAGCATGCGCAAATCTTAGACACGAATAACCAACCTATTCCACATCTATATGGTGCTGGCGAATTAGGCGGCATCGTTGCTAACTGCTACCAAGGTGGCGGTAACTTAGCAGAGTGCTTGATTTTTGGTCAGTTAGCCGGTGAAAGTGCGGCTAGCCAAAAATCGGATGCGGATGAGGTTGAAGCCGATAATCTTGGCCACGTAAACGATATTGTCGATAATGAGAGTTTGGCCAATATCAAACTAGCGGCTAACCAATACTTGGGGACATCTAACAGTGGTCTTGGTGGTCGAATCGTGGTTCGAGTCACTTACGCCGATCAACGAATCGAAAACGTTGAAATTGTCCAACACCATGAAAGTGAAGACATTGGTTTGGTTGCGGTTGATCAATTACCAAAAACCATTGTGGCTGAAAACTCAACTGATGTTGATACGATTTCAGGTGCCTCGGCTTCTAGCCGGGCGATTAAAGAAGCCGTGAAGGATGCGTTGACGAAGGTTGGCGAGACGGTTAAAAATTAATTACTAGTCTTCTAGTTATATGATGTTGAAATCGAAAAAGCGACTTGCTGATGTTTGCAAGTCGCTTTTTTGATTGTGGTGGGTAAACTGATTATTCGTCTTCCATATCAGCCAGCCATGGATTTTCACGGTCTGAAATCCAAGAATAGCTGGTAACTTGAGCGTTGTATTCGGCAGCAACTTGATTGGCGATTTTTCGACTTTTGATGATTCGAGCCTGTTCAATATCATCATTGAAGTGGTTGTTGCGGTCGAGGTATTGGTTGTCTTTGAAGATTAAGTTGATCATAATTGTGAGCTCCTTTATGGGTGATTGATGATTAGAAAATGGAGAAGTGAGCGTTCCTGTCCTCTATGCGCCTCGTTCCACGTTCTGTCCTCGAGCTGAAACGCGTTCCACGAAACTGAAAGCTGCACGTAAGGGGCAACCAACATAAAGCCGAAAGCCCACGACTTTCTGTCGGTTGCCCCTTACGTTTCGCTTTCAACCCGTTTCGTTCCACGCTCTACGTACTTTCCCTCACTAACAACGATGCCTCCAACACCTCATGACGCTCCGGTGCATTCTTCCGCGCAATCTTTTCCCTCAGAATCTCACACGCCTCGTGACCAATTTCATAGGCCGGTTGCTTAATGGTGGTGAGCTTTGGTGAGACCACGGTGGCTAAGAAGATGTTATCAAACCCCACCACGGAAAGTTCATCTGGTACCCGCCGGCCCAAGTGTCGGGCTGCCTCCAACGCCGCGATCGCAAAGATATCCGAAGTCGCAAAAATTGCGTCGATTTCGGTACGGGTGCGGAGCAGATCCGTGACTTTCGAAAGGGCTAAATTGTAACGGATGCTGTTAATATGCAGTACTAAATCCGCGTCGAGCGACAGCTGTGCCCGCCGCAGTGCCTGGTTATAGCCAGCTTCCCGTTCTCGAGCATACTTATGATTAGTCGTCGCATTAATGAGCGCAATGTGGCGCCGGCCGATTCGGGTGAGGTAATCGGTCGCTTTTTGTGCTGCAATATCGTCATTGATGCCCACGTAAGACATTTCGGTGTCCTCTAAGTATTCCGAGCACATCACCACCGGAATCTCATGGTTGAGTTGGTAGGCCGTTTGGTTATCCGGCAGGGCGGCCAAGGCGATCACTCCGCAGTAGTTCGCGTCCTTCAACATATTCAAGTAGTAATCAATATTGGTGTCGGTTTCCTTGACCATTAACAGCGCAACGTTGAGGTCGTGGGCGTTGGCCGCATTTTGAATGCCTTCGAGTACCGATGAATTGAATGGGTTGGATAAATTGGGTATCAACACGGCGATGGTGGTGCTCTTAGCTGGCTGGCGGGTGTTTGTGACGTGATAGTCCATCTCCGCCACCAGCGCATCAATCGTGCGTTGAGCGACTGCACTGACGCTGCCGCGATGGCTGATTGCTCGCGAAACGGTGGCGATCGAATAACCGGAGGCGGCAGCGATGTCTGAGAGTGAGGCTGGTTTTCGTTTTCGGCTCATCGAGATCCCTACTTTCGTATTTGCCACTCATTATAGCACGAGTTTTCTAAAAAATACGGTATATATCACGTTATATTGTAAATGTTACACTATATTTTGCAAAAATTACGTTGACTATCATGCTTAATCACTTTATTCTGAGTTTGTAAGCGATGACATTGTTTTGGAAGGAGGCCACGACATGGATGTTGCGGTCATTGGGATCGGCTTCATTGGTAAGCAGCACATCGAGGCGATTCGGCGAGTTCCGGGGGCGCGCCTAGTTGCGGTGTGTGAGCCAAATGAAGCGGTCGCCAAACAACTTAGTCAAGCAATGGAGATTCCCCGGTACTACACGACGGTTGCGGACCTGTTGGCGTCAGAGCCGACCTTACAAGTTGTCCACAACTGCACACCTAGTAGTTTCCACTTTGCGATTAATCAACAACTGATCGCGGCGGGGGTGAACGTCTACTGCGAAAAGCCGTTTACCAGTAACGCCGAACAGTCGGCAACCCTGGCCCAGCAGTTATCAAAAGCCGGCCTCAAAGGCGGTGTTAATTTCAACTACCGGCATAACTTGATGGTAGAAGAGATGCGCGAACGGGTGGTCAGCGGGTCAATTGGGCGACCGTGGTTCGTTAACGCCGAGTACCTGCAAGACTGGTTATTGAAACAGACCGATTACGATTGGCGGGTAGACGCTGAAATTGGTGGTCCCACTCGGGCAATCGCCGACATCGGTTCGCACTGTTTTGATACCTTACAGTACATCTTCAATCAACGCATTGTGAGCGTTGAAGTGAAGCGCCTGCAAGAATACGCCACTCGGTTCCAAAATGGACAAGAAGTACCCGTTAGCAACGAGGATGCGGCCATCATCTTTGTGACCTTTGAAGATGGTTTATCCGGCTTGATTCGGGTGTCACAAGTGACCGCCGGCAAGAAGAACGACCTCCACGTGTTAGTCGAGGGGAGTGAACAGGCGTTGGAATGGTACCAGGAACGACCAGATCGGTTATGGGTCGGTCACCGGGACCAGGGCAACGAAGAACTGTACGCTGCCAGTCAGTATTTACACGGGCAAGCCGCACACGATGCGGAACTACCCAATGGTCACGCGGTGGGGTGGAAGGACGCCTTTACCGCTGGCATTCAAGCCTTTTACGATGACGTTAACGGTAAGCCTAGTGCCGGGTACGTCGATTTCTCAGAAGCAGATTACTTAATGCAGCTGGTTGACGCCTGTGTCGTCAGCGATGCACAACAGCAACCAATTCAACTTCAGGGGTGAACGATATGAAAAAAGGATTACTAGTTAAGTTACTTGGCGTTACCGCACTGGCAGCCACGATGATTGGTCTAGCCGGTTGTAGCAGCTCTTCATCGGACAAAAAATCAAGTGATTCATCAACCACCAGCAGTAAAACCCTCGCCGTGGTGATTCCAAGTTCTGACCACGGTTGGGAAGCCGGCGTGAACTACTACGCCCAACAGCAAGTGAAGAAGTTAGGGCTGAAAAAATACAAGATCGTCACCTCATCATCCGTCAACGAACAAGCGTCTCAAATTGACGACATGATCTCCCAAAAAGTGGGTGCCATCGTGCTCCAACCGCAAACTGACGAAGTCTCGGTAGCCGCGAAGAAAATCGTGACCGCTAAGATTCCACTAGTCGTTTTTGACCGGAAAGTGGACGCCAAATACACTGGTTACGTTGCTGGATCGAACCCTCAAATCGGGCAATTATCAGCTAAGAAGATCGGTGATGCTTTGAAGGGTAAGGGCACGGTTGCTGTGTTGAACGTGCCAAGTTCAGGTTCTGTGAGCGCTGAACGGACAGCCGGCTTTAAGAAGGTTATGAAAGCCAGCTATCCAGACATCAAGTTAGTCAATATGACGGCCGATGACTTCACCCAAGAAAAGGGCTTGAAGGCGGCAACGGATATGCTGCAATCGAACAAGCAAGTTGACGGGATCTTCTCCATCGATGACGAATCATCAATCGGGATCCTACAGGCTGTGAAGGATGCCAAACGAACGGACATCAAGATCATCTCTGGTGCCGGTGGTGACCAAGCCTACTTCAAGCAAATTAAAGCGGGCGGCGACATCACTAAGTTCACGGCGACTTACTCACCAGCTATGATTGGCGATGCCATCAAGCTGGCAAACAAGGCCATGAACGGGAAGACTATCAAAAAAGACACCATTATTGCGCCAACCATCGTCACGAAGAGTAACGTTGCTAAATTCTTAGATGCTAAGTCACCATACTAAAGGTCGGTGAAACGAATGACTGATGTCGTTAAGATGCGCCAAATTGAAAAAGCCTTCGGGGCCAACGCCGTACTTAAACGGGTTGATTTTACGCTGGCAACCGGGTCAATTCACGCCCTATTAGGTGAGAACGGGACGGGGAAAACCACCCTGATGAACATTCTCACCGGCGTGTATACCAGGGATCAGGGTGAGATTGAAATTGATGGCGCACCAGCGACACCGGTCAGCCAGCAACAGATCGCCTTTATCCATCAGGAACTCTCGCTGATCAACGATTTAAGCGTGTACGAGAACCTGTATTTAGGCCACGAACTCAAACGCCACGGGTTGTTACGGCAGCGGGAAATGATTGCGACGGCTCAGCAGTTTGTGGACCAAGTCGGTATCGACCTTGATGTGACGACCATGGTGCGCGACCTTAATCAGTCCTATAAGCAGATCACCGAAATCGTGCGAGCGTTGATGCGCGATGCCAAGGTGATCATTATGGACGAACCCACGACGTCACTAACAGACGTTGAAATTAACGACGTGTTCAAGATGATGCGCGCGTTGCGTGATCAAGGGGTTAGCTTAATCTTTATCTCGCATAAACTTAACGAGGTGCTAGAAATTTGCGATACCTACACGATCATGCGTGACGGGGTCGTGGTGAATTCGGGACCGGTCACGCCAGACTTAACCGAAGTTCAATTGAGTAATCAGATGGTGGGCAAGGAGTTGGCAAACAGTGACATCTATCAGCCACGACCACTGGGTAAGCCGATTTTAACCTTGAAAGGTCTGACGAAAGCGCGGGAATTTCATAACGTGGACTTGGTTGTTCATCGTGGTGAGATTATCGGCGTGACGGGCTTGCTGGGCGATGGCCGGAGTGAACTTTTCAGTGCCGTTGTCGGCGCAACGCCGTTTGATGCCGGGCAGGTTTTGGTTAACGAAAAGCCGGTTCGGATCCGGACCACCGCGGATGTAAAGCGGTACGGGATCGCCTATTTACCGAAGAATCGCAAGGAAAACGGTATCGTGCCCGATCTCAATATCGAAGAAAACATGACCTTGCCGATTTTGGGGCGATTATCCCATGGTGGGCTGATCCACCGGCGACAACTGGCGACCACTGTTCAACGCTACGTCAAGCAAATCAACATTAAGGTGGCGGATGTCAAAGACGTCATCGGGTCACTCTCTGGGGGTAATCAGCAAAAGGTCTTGTTGGCTAAAGCGCTCTGCACCAATCCCAACGTGGTGATCTTGGATAACCCGACGCAGGGGGTCGATGTGGGTGCGAAAGCCGAAATCTACCACCAAATCATGGATTTGGCGAAAACGGGCATCAGTTTCGTGATTCTGACCAGTGAAATTGCGGAGATTCAACAGCTTTGCGACCGAGTTTACGTCATGACCCACGGTGAGATTCGAGCGGAACTGCCACACGACGCCATCAACGAACGTGACATCATGTTGGTGGCGACCGGTGGGCAATTAGATTAGGAAGGTGAGCTTATGATAGACACGCAGGACACTTCAGCACCTCAGCACAAACAACGCAGCCTGAAGGGATTGATCGCGGACTATAGCGCTATTTTTGCCTTCTTGATCCTGTTCATCGTGGCGGTGCTCCTCAAAGGATCGATTTTTCTCAGCGTCAGCAACATCATGAATATCTTAATGAACAACTCGATCATCGGCATCATCGCCCTGGGCATGACCTTGGTGATCATCACGGCGGGCATCGACCTAGCCGTGGGCTCCCAGATGGCCGCCACTGGCCTGATTGCGATGACGATTTTAAATGCCACGCAGAGTATCTTCTTGGCCATCGTGGCAGCCGTGTTTGCGGGACTGGTCTTTGGGGCGATTACTGGCGGCTTGATTTCAAAATTTGGCGTGCCAGCCTTCATCGTGACCCTAGGGACCATGCAGATCTACCGGTCCGTCTCCGAATACTACTTTGATGGTGGTGGGGTGTTGGCCTCGGGCAAGTCGGCGAGTGCCTTTACCGCCATTGCCAATACCAAGTTGTTTGGTGTCATTCCGATGCCGATGATCTACTGGTTTGCGCTATGTATCATCATCAGCATCATTGCGCGACGGACGGCGTTTGGCCGCCACGTGTACGCGATTGGGAGTAATAAACGCGCTAGTTTCCTATCAACGATCAACGTTAATCGGGTGCTATTACTGGTGTACGCGTTATCCGGCGTGCTAGTTGCCTTGGCCTCAATTATTGAAGCCTCACGGTTAGGTAGTATGAACTCCGCGTCTTCCGGGAGTGGTTACGAAATGGATGCGATTGCGGCTGTTGTGATTGGCGGGACATCGATGGCTGGTGGCCGTGGGACGATTTTAGGCACGGTATTTGGCACCCTGACCCTCGGCATCATTAATAACCTGATGAACTTGTTGGGGGTACCGTCGTTTTTGGTGGGCGCCATCAAAGGAATCATCATCATCGGCGCGTTGCTGATTCAGCGGTCGGTGTCGAAGGACGAAAGTTAGGGGTGGCGGAATGAAATTAGGGTTGTTGAGTGCGATTTTAGAAACGATGTCGTATGAAGAAGTCATTGATTACGTGGCCGCTCGCGGGTTAAGCTGTGTTGAATTGGCTGCATGGCCCAAGGGGGACGGTGCCCGCCGGTATGCGGGCGTCTCCCACGTTGACGCCGAAAGCTTAACACCAGCTAGAGCGGAGGAAATGCGCGGGTACGCTGCTGAACGGCACGTTGAAATTTCGGCGTTGGGATATTACCCGAATCCGTTATCAGCGGATACTGAAGTTGCCGAAACGGCGATTGCACACCTTTACCGGGTTATTGACGCCGCTCAGATGATGGGCGTGCCGCTGGTGACGACCTTTTTGGGCCGTGACCAGTACCGAACCGTGGCGGACAACCTCGACTTAGTGGCTACCGTGTGGCCACCGATTATTGAGTACGCTCGGGATCGGGGGATTCGAATCGGCATCGAAAACTGTCCAATGCTGTTTA
>NZ_BAABMI010000002.1:0-20975 GCF_054785195.1 Secundilactobacillus muriivasis
GGCGGCAGGTGTTTACGATTTTAGACTACGATAACTTTGGATTGAATTATGATCCATCACACTTTGTCTGGCAGATGTTGGATTACGTGAAACCCATCTACGAATTTCGGGACAAGCTGTTCTTGGTACACTTCAAGGACATTAAGCTGTTACCGGACCGGTTGGCTGAGGTTGGAACGATGGGGACGCCACTGTCGTATATGGTGCCTAAGTTACCCGGTTACGGTGACATTGACTGGGGCCGATTCGTGTCGGCCTTGAGTGATGTGGGTTATGCCGGTAATACCAGTATTGAGATCGAAGACAAGGCGTTTGAAGCGGATGAAGCGCAGGTGGATGCCGCCATTCGGCATTCGGTCACCTATATGCGAAACTTTGTTTAATTAATGAAAACGGTCGAACTCACAATTGCCATGGAGTGGGTTCGACCGTTTTGTTGTGAGGGGACACGACAGAATATGAAGGGTGCTCCGACTTTTAACAGAATTGTTCTAGACCATTATCATCAGGTGGGGATTATGCTAAACTTAATTCGCGAACAACTTAATTGTGGAGGACAACGATGTCGCTGGGGACTTTTTTGAAGCACGAATCAACTACAACTGTGAAATTAAGCGTTTTTGAGGCGTACCAACGGCGCCGCCGATTACGCCGAGCCTTGGCGAAAGCATTAGCCGATTATGTCGGTTACTTTAAGGCCACCATTGCCACCCTTGAACATGACCGGTTAGCTGAGATGACCCAGAGTCGTTATCAAACGGCACTGCGAGTAGCGGAAACGATGGATCTACACGTTGATCATGCCGATTCGGTCGCGTTGCTGGATCAAACGTTAGCGCTGGCCCAGTTATTGATGGTGAAACTGGACTGGTATTTTTACCAAGTTGCACCCGATGATTATGAGGGTCACCAAGAGATGACGAACGCGCTGTCAGTCAGTCGAACCGGCAAGAGTCATTACCAGTACGTGGACTGCAAGACGATGGAAAGCGTTCAGGTTGATTTTTCGTCATTGACGCAAGGGTCGATCAGCGTTGATTTTATTCTAAGTCGAAGTCAGGCCTATACGGTGCGGGTGGAGTTTCACCACGATGGTGAATTTCCGGTGATTGCTGAGCAGTATGCGTTGCCGGAGTACGTCACGCGGGTGTCGATCAGTGATATTTCGGCGCAGATGGGGAAGTAACCTTGAACGTCTACGATTAAGGGAGTCTTGTTTTGGCTGGTTTTTTAGGCCGAGACAGGACTTTTTATGGTGTCTGATGTCGTTTCAGCGGCTGGAATGCGCGTGACAAGCCATAAGCGGTATTTTATAATAAATACTAAATGTATAAATTAGTTGATTAAGGGTGGGGACCAAAATGGCAACAGATGGATCAGGTGACGGGCAGGCCACGATGTTTTGCCCAAATTGTGGCACGAAGGTTCTGGTGACGGACGCGTTTTGTGCGAACTGTGGGGCTAAGTTGGCGGCGTTTCGGCCAAATACATCGACGGATGCACCGCAACAAAACGCGCAGGAACCGGTGACGCCGCGGCAGGAGTTGCAATCGCAATCCGCGCCAGAACAAGCCGCGCAGCAACCGGCGAAACCACGGCAGGAGCCGCAATCGCAATCCGCACCACAACAGGATACGCCACAGCAATCAATGTCGGAACGAGGCGGACAACAACCAACACCAGCGCAATCAGTGATTCAGCAACCAGCACAACCAGTACAACCAGTACCGCACCGCGCGGCTACGCGTCCGCGACAACCACGTTCGAAGGGACAGCGAGTTGGCCTGATTGCGAGCGCTATCGTGGTCGTTTTGCTGGTGATCCTCGGCGTGGTAGGCAACAACTACTATTCCAAAGCGAATACCATCAAGCGAATCGTGACCGCCGCGAAGGGCAACCAAGCCTCGTTGGCGGATTACTTCTATACGACGGACCCGACCTTTAAGGTGACGAAGACGTCGCTGAAGCCAATGGTGCGGTATTTGCAACAGGATCCAGCGGCTTTGAATCAGTTTCAGGAAGGCTTGACGAATAGTGGCCAGTTTGAGAAGGGGCATTTGCTGTTGACGCAACACGGCCACCACTTCTTGGTCTTTCCAAAGTATCAGGTGCAGGTTCGACCAGTGTACGTTTCGGTGACGGTGAACAAGAAAAATGCCAAGTTAAAACAAGATGACCAGTTAATTGCAACTTCGACTTCCGCTGATTACACTAAGAAAATTGGGCCGTTGGTGCCTGGTTTGTATAACCTAGCTAGTTCGGCTAAAATTAGTGGCCGTCAGCTGACGAATACGAATACCTACCATTTAAATCAGGACAACCAAACGATTCCGCTGACGCTGAAAACCATCACCTTTGACGTTGATGGACCAGCGGGCACCGAAGTGATGATCAACTCGCAACGGCAGGGGAAAATCGACAGTAGCGGTGTTTTGACGCTTAAGGATTTCCCTTGGACTGATCAGATGAAGATCCAGGGTGTTTATCGGAACGGCAAAACGGTTGTGAAGTCGCAACCAGTCGCGTTAGATGAATCAACTGGTGATCCGGAAGTTTCAATTGATTTTCCGGGACTAGTTGACCAAGCGGATGCTGATACCTTCTTTAACGATTTGGGTGATGCGACTTCAATCTTGAGTAACACCGGTGATATTGATCAGGCGTCTGACGATGACGGCGATGATTTATCGACCTTCTTTGCGGGCGGCGATTCGGATTCGAACTACCAGGAATTTGTCAAAATGGGGAAGGGCTATTATGACGATGACGATATCGATGGCACGGAGATCACAGCCAGCATCGATAACGTTCAGCTGAGTTCTCAGGACAGTAGTGATGTGACGTTTGAATTCAAATACAAGTTTGATAACGGCGACCACTACCACGTTCAGGTGTTCAAGTACACCGCTAACGTGATCGTGCGCGACAACAGCGACTACCCGCTTCAAATCAAGAGTTTGACGCCGGCTCAAAGTGTTGATACGTATAACGAAGACGAATAATTAAAATGGGTTCTCGTAACGGTTTAAACGCCGTTATGGGAACCTATTTTTTGTCGTTCATTGACAGATTAAACAAACAAAATGGGACTTCAGTTGGCCTGTGTAACATTTTTTGAATTTTAACAAATTTTGCTTTTGAATTAGTGAAGGGCATGTTACACTATGGGTGGAAAATGATGGTTTGCGTTGCAACGTTGACAGGGAGTCTCGTTGTCGCAATCAGGATAGCTTTCGGGGGAAAGTTTGACCATCGAGATAACAATATAATGGGGGGATTAACATGATGAAAAAGCGGCAACGACTCATGGGAGATTTGGCAACGCGGACGCATAGCGTTCGACTATATAAGCGTGGTACTAAGTGGATAATGATGGGTGTGACGACGCTGGCCTTTGGGGCGGGGTTGATGAGTGTTACGGGTGTTGTGGCACAAGCCGATACGACGCCAGTTGAGGTGACGGCTGAGCAACCGGCGACTGGCGCGACAACTGAGACGGATACCACGATTGATCCTGACGCGGAAACAAATCAGGCATCAGTTGAAAATTCAGTTTCAAAAGCACCGGCTACAACGGCAGCTACCCCAACTGAAACAGCCGAACAAACGCAACCAGATACACCGACGGATAGCACGCCACAAGCAGATACCACTCAAACGGATTCAAGTTCAATTCAAGAAGCTACGCCTGAAACTGGGGAAGTTAAAGCAGGTACGGTAACGACACCAACGCAAGTCGTGAGGGCGCCTAATGAAGTGACGACCACGTCTGATCCAACGATTGATCCACAGACGCATACGGATGTGCCAGAA
This sequence comes from Secundilactobacillus muriivasis, assembly GCF_054785195.1. Lineage (NCBI taxonomy): Bacteria > Bacillati > Bacillota > Bacilli > Lactobacillales > Lactobacillaceae > Secundilactobacillus > Secundilactobacillus muriivasis. Next base: position 3,814 of record NZ_BAABMI010000002.1, read on the forward strand.
ACGAATACTTATCAGGATAGCGTTTTTCATCAAGTACCGATTTATTTGGATGGTAAACTGGCTAATCCAACTGGTCAGGATGCGACCGTTAATGGTCAGACGCAAGGTAACAGAATCGGCGGCATTTCTCAAAGTGATTTTATTACCCCACAGCATGAAAATGAGCTGATCAATAACGCTTGGTATGATGGTAGCAACGCTTGGATGGTTGGATTTAGTACGGACAACCAAACCACGTACATTTATGAACTCGATCAACAGGGAAACGTGACGAATACCTTGACGACCGCCGGACCGGCAGCAACTGATTTTGATGCGGACTGGTCAACTCGGGTTGATGGCGTCAATGTTGCATGGAATGGTGATGAGCTGCAGATGTCACGTGGCAATGATTTTGCAACCATGCCAGGATTGTACTATCTTAATGATGTTCCGGTAAAATACGTTGATCAAGCTGGTAATGAACTTGCTCCAGAGACGACCGTTTCAGGATACGACAGTACTTATGTGGATGCCTCAGTTCCGACAATCGCGGGTTATCGACTGGTGAGTGTACCTTACCAAAATGATAACCATCAATTTTTGATCAATGGCAACGCTGAGGTCACACCCACTGACGACTATCAGGCAGTTGATATGGGTGGCGGCTTAATCAAGTATTTTAAAATTCTGGATGACAAGAATACGCAGGACGTCTATGTCAGTATTGACTATATGGATAATACGTATGAATCGGCTCCAATCGTTATGACGGCTGACCCGGTTGGAAATGGGTTATTTCTGATTCATACAATGTATGGTGATGCATCAATTGTTTTATCTGCCCCAGTTCCAGTCGGCAACCCACTGACCTTCGTCTACGAACCGATCCGAAGCTACCAATTGATGATTCAATACTTGGATGCCAACACTCGTGAACCATTGGCAACAACCTATCAAGCAACCGGGATCGGTGATTATGAGATCAATTCACCAGTGATTGCGGGTTATACGACTTCAGCATCGACGATTACGGGGAATCTTTTGGCGGATACATTAATCAACGTCCTATATGCACCGGTGGTGGTTGATGACCCAACGCCGGCAACGGGGACAACCGGTGATAACGAACCAGGCACCCCAACTGTCAAGACGCCAGCAACGAGTACGCCTGAAACAGCGGTTGTGACAACGCCGACGATGACGCAACCTGAAACAACGATTGTCAAAACACCAACCACGCCAACGGCTTCAGCGCCAACGATTGTGCCGGATGATTCCGATGACGCGGCCGGCGTTCCGGAAAAGACTTCCGAAAATGGGGTCGTTACGGCGGACGCCAATTACGCAAAGGTGGCAACATCTAAACAGACGCCACTGGATCCGTTTGGTCGTCAAAGTCAATCAGCTACCGTAACGTTCACATCAACGAACCAAACTGATTCGCCAAACACGGTTGAAGCACAATTGCCCCAAACGAGTGAAATGGCATCAACTGTTTGGGCACAATTAGGAATCGTGGCGCTGTCAACACTTAGTGCGCTTGGCTTGGTTGCCCGAAAGAAACGTGATTAATCAGGATTACTCAATTAAATGACTAGCAAAATGCGCCTGATGTTCAAATGCTGAACATCAGGCGCTTTTAGTATTCTGCAAAATTTTCAGTTACTTATCAAGATACATCCCTTTAAAGTTAAACTGCAAGCCGGCACTGTTATAAACGAGCCCCTTCAACTTCGGGTTGCGCACTTGCGGAATAGTTGCTTGATAGATTGGCGCAACCCCTTGGTCCTGCATCATCACCCGCTGTGCATCAACTAAATCTTGCCAGCGCTTATTTTGATCATTGGCATCGGTTGAAGCGGAAGCCTTAACGAGCCGATCGTACTTAGCGTTTGACCAGCCGCCTTCGTTAAAGGTGTTGGTTGACTGCAGAATCTGCAAGAAGGTGTATGGGTCGGAGTAGTCAGCACCCCAGTTTGAAACGAAGAAATCGAACTGGTGGTGGGTCTGGCGTTGAATCAACGTCTTAGTTGGCACGTTGGTTACCGTCAACGTCAGTCCAGGAAGCACCTTTTCCAATTGACCCTGGACGTAACCAGCAGCGTGTTGAGCCGCAGTGGAGTCCCCCGCGAGAACTTCTAATTTCAATGACTTTTTGTTCATTTGTTTGAGTGCCAGTTTGAACGCAGCCTTGGCTTTCTTAGGACTATACGTAATGCCAGTATTGTTTTGGTTCGCTTCCTTAGCGAAATCCTCACCAGTTTGCGGATTGCTTGCCAGGCCGGACGTCACAAACCCGGTTGCCGGTTGTGACCCGTCACCGAGGACGTTATTGACAAACGACTTGCGGTCAATGGCATACGAGAAGGCTTTCCGCAGTTCGGCATTTTTAAATGCTGGTCGGGTCTTCTGGTTAAATTCAAGGTAGAAAATCCGGGAATCTTGAAGCACGTGCATGTCCTTACTCTTCAGCATGTTTTTAGCCTGGGTCCCAGATAATTCGGCAGCGTCGATCTTTTTGGTTTGGTACAGGTTGTAGGTGGTTGCCGGGTCCTTGACCACTTGGTCGTTGATCTGTTTGAGGTAGACGTGCTTCTTATCCCAGTAAGTTGGGTTGGCAACCAAGCGCCACTTTTCGTTGGTGCCCGTCCAGCCCTTCATGATGAATGGCCCATCGTAGACCATTTTATCGGCAGCGGTGCCGTACTGCTTGCCGTATTTTTCAACCGCCGTTTGGTTTTGCGGGAAGAAAATGGGGAAGGCCATGAGGAGTTTGAAATACGGCATGGGGCGCTCCAACTTCACCTGCAGTTTAGTTTTGCTGAGGGCTTTGACCCCAAGTTGACTGGGGGTCGCTTTGCCTTCTTGAATCCGGTTGGCGTTGACGATACCGTCGTAGATGTAACCGTACTGAGAGGCAGTTTTCGGATTAATCGTTCGTTGCCAACTATACACGAAGTCTTGCGCCGTCACCGTCTCACCGTTGGACCACTTGGCGTTCGGTCGTAACGTGAAGGTGTAAGTTTTACCATCTTTGGAAATCGTGGACTTGGTGGCGATGCCGGGTTCGATTTTGTGATGGTTACCGAGGCGGTAGAGCCCTTCGCCAACGTTACCCGTCATCGTCAGGTCAATCGGTTCGGTAAGCTTGGAAGGATCCAGTGTAACCAAATCTTGCGTTTCAGACCAGTTCACGACCTGATTACTTGCCATCTGACCTTTGAGATTACCGTCATTTTGACCGCTACTACTTTGTTTGCCACAACCCGCCAACGCTAAAATGGCGATAGCGCTCAGAAACCACAGATACCGTTTTCTTATCATCATATTTCCCCCAATTTACAAACCGTCAAACGAAGCCACAACTTAATATAAGGTTATTTTACACTAAAATAAGCCGAACATTAAATTAAAATTAAAAATTAGCGATAAAATTTCTTTTTATTGGGGAATGTTAGTGACATAGCGATGTAAAATTGCTTAATATCACGACTAATTGAGAGATGTAGTTTAAATAATGAAAATTACCTTATTTCAAATATTACGCTAGACCAATAACGTCCGTTTGACTTGTCATACTGATTAACTGAAACGCAACTCGACTGCAACACGGCTGTAATAGTCGCCTGCTAGACTTGTAATCATTGAAGAAAACGAATTGCACGATAAAAAGAAGGAGAATCTTACTTAATGAAGAAATCAGTGATCAATTTTGGATTGATTACCGTAGCCATGCTCGGAATCGTATTTGCGTTTAACTTAATCCAGCCAAAAACTGCCAGTGCAGCGACAACGCCCACTTACAGCAAGGTTTACAGTACTGCCAAGGCCCAACTGGGGAAGCGTTACAGTTGGGGTGCCGTTGGCCCATACACCTTTGACTGCTCAGGGTTAACCTCCTACGTTTACAAGCACGGGGCTTCTAAGTCGATTCCACGGACGGCTCAGGCGCAATACAATAAGTACAAAAAGGTCATCTACAAAAACATTAAGAAGGGCGACTTGGTCTTCTTCGGTTGGAGTAAGCACAGTATCAGCCACGTTGGTCTCTATGTCGGTAAAGGCAAAATGATCGATGCGCAAAACCGCGGGGTCATTACTGAATCCGTGAAGGCACCATGGTGGCATTACGTGGGCTCGGCTCGGGTTACGGCGTTAGATTAAAATAACGATCAAAAACTGCTCTGAATTTTTCAGAACAGTTTTTTTGTCATATACGGGATGTCGAATTAAAGTGCGTTTTGCGTGATTTATGGACATCATGAAAATAACGTCGCTATTCAGGCGTTAACGTGGTGGTTGATAATTTGAAACAAAACGGAATTTTTATATCGAATTAATAGCTATACCAAATTGATGCAAATGTTTGCGGTGAGTTTATGATATGCTATGATTAGAACGATAAATGGCTGATTTTTAATGAAAAATTGTTATTAAAAATAACTATACCAACTGTGGTATATCTTAATTACCCATTCGACTTATCATCACAACCAGGAGGCATCAACCATGACTTACTTAATCGGCACGGACATCGGCACCTCTGGCACCAAAACGATTCTGATGGATACACAAGGAAACATCTTAGCGCAAGCGATTGAAGAGTACGACGTGCTCACGCCCAAACCGCTTTGGGCGGAACAGTGGCCGGAGGTGTGGTTAACCGCAACTAAATCTACCATTAAACGGGTCGTTGCAGAAGCTGGTGTTCCAGCGGCTGAGATTAAAGGCATCGGCATCAGTGGCCTCTACGGTGGTTCCGGCGTGCCGTTGGATGCTCAGATGCAACCGGTCCGGCCGTGCCTGATTTGGTTAGATCGACGGGCTCAAGCCGAGACTGAATGGGTGAAGGCCCACGTTGATATGGCGAAATTAGCCACGGTTACTGGTAACGAAGTGGTTGATCCCTACTATGGCTTTACGAAAATGTTATGGATCAAGCAACATGAGCCTGAGAATTGGCAGAAGACCCGTTTATTCTTACCGCCCAGTAATGACGTGATCTACCGGTTAACCGGTGAAATTGCCATTGACCACGCTGCTGCGGGATTAATTGGTGGCATTTACGACGTTGAGCGCCGTGATTGGTCGGATGACTTGTTGGTACAGCTAGGGTTATCACGTGACATGTTGCCTCAGCGCATCGTGGATTCAACTGAAATTGTGGGTGGCCTCACCGATGACGTCGCTCGTGAATTGGGCCTACAACCGGGAACGCCAGTCATTTCGGGTGGCGTAGACGTTGGTGCCGCCAATATCGGCATGGGCGTGTTTGAACCGGGCAAATACGTGGCGACAATCGGCTCCTCCATGAACGCGGCTTTGGTGACCGAAGCGCCAATCACCAATCAGGGAATGATTGTTTGGCCGTACCAGTACCGTGGCACCGGTTTGTACTATAATTTCTCCGGTTCAGCAACGGCGGGGGCAATCATTAAATGGTTCCGGGATAACTTTGCTCAGTTGGAAGTTGCTCAGCAGGCTAACGGTGGCGTGGCGGCTTATACTGCCTTAGACGAACAGGCTGCTGAAATTGAACCAGGGAGTGATGGGTTGGTGGTACTGCCATACTTTATGGGTGAACGGGCGCCATTGTGGAACGCGGACGCGAAAGGGGTTATCTTCGGCCTATCACTAGCGCATTCACGGGCACACGTGTACCACGCCTTTGAAGAAGCGGTTTGTTATGCGTTGCGAGAAAGCATTGAGCGAACTGGTCGTGATTTGGGCGATAGTATCGTGATTGCGGGTGGCGTGACGCATTCCACTGACTGGGTGCAGTTATTTGCGGATGTGACGGGTTATGCAATTCAGACGCCGTTGATCAATGCGGAGGCCAACTTAGGTGACGTAATTTTGGCTGGGTTGGCCACCCAGACATTGACGGTAGCCGATGCGCAATCTTGGCAGGTGTTGGGTGAACCAGTTCAACCTGACTTGGAACGTCATGCGCAATACGACGGCTATTACACACTCTATAAGCAGCTATACGCGGACCTCATGCCTGACATGACAACCCTCAGTCAATTGGGGACGCATCATTGAGCCGAAAGTGATATGTATTCGCAAAAAGTTAAGCGAACCTTACAAAAATCTAAGTGAATCCCCTTAACGATTAGTGTAAAATGGATTATAAGATTATTCGAACCATATGCAACTTGTAGAGGAGATTTGCGAAATGAAAGTACGTAAAGCCGTTATTCCAGCTGCTGGACTCGGTACCCGCTTCCTACCGGCAACCAAGGCATTGGCAAAGGAAATGTTGCCCATCGTCGACAAACCAACGATTCAATTTATCGTTGAAGAAGCCCGACAAAGTGGCATCGAAGATATTTTAATTATTGAAGGAAAATCAAAACGTTCCATCGAAGATCACTTCGATTCAGCCCCCGGTCTTGAACAAAACCTCGCCGAAAAGGGCAAGGATAAGTTACTGGATTTGGTCAACCAAACCACTGCGGCCGGCGTGAACATTTTCTATATCCGCCAACCCTATCCTAACGGGCTGGGTGATGCGATTCGCTACGCCAAGTCATTTATTGCTGACGAACCCTTCGTTGTTATGCTAGGTGATGACTTGATGAGTGATAAAGTGCCATTGACCAAGCAATTGATGAACGAGTACGATAAGACGCATGCATCAATTTTGGCCGTGAAGAAAGTGCCTCACGACGAAGTTTCTGCGTACGGGGTCATTGATCCAGAAAGCAAGATCGATGATGCGTTATACAATGTCCGGAAATTCGTGGAAAAACCAGCCGTTGAAGACGCGCCAAGTGACTTGGCCATTATTGGTCGTTACTTACTAACACCTGAAATTTTCGATGTGTTAGCCAAACAGAAGCCAGGTAAGGGTGGCGAGATTCAACTCACCGATGCTATTGACACGCTAAACCAAACGCAACGGGTGTTTGCCCATGAGTTTACTGGCGAACGCTACGATGTTGGAAACAAGTTTGGTTACGTGAAGACCAACGTGGAATATGGGTTGACCCATCCCGAAATCAAGGATGAATTGAAGGATTATATCCTTGAAACGGCGGAACGCTTGAAGAAGGCGGATGCTGAAAAGGCTGAAACTTCGAAGAAAAAGTAAATTTTGACTGGATCAACGACGTCTCACGGCTCGAATTGAGCTGTGGGGCGTTTTTTGGTGTGTCATGAAAGAGTCGAAATGACTTAGAACGATTCAAATTACATGCGATATTCAAGTATTTTCAAAAAATAAATAGTGATAGAAAAGGGTCGCAATTTGATAAGTTATCGGATAAATTTTCAGAATTGATTAGAATCTGGTGTGGCTCAGAAATGTGTTATAACGCGTTTTGAAAACGCTGTCCTATTTTGTTACTGTATTTTGTAATTGTATTGAAATATAATACTGGTAAGTTTATTATATACTGTGAATGAGTGCTTAAGTTATTTTTAACCTTTATAAATAGCGTAAGTGAAACGTTTAGCTTTTTCGAATCATTAAGGGGCTAAACGAGTTGATAATTAGACATAAGTGTTTTGAGTATTTAGCAATAGGCAGGCACTTCGAAAGCAGGGGCAGTTATGAGATATAAAGGGTTAGCATTCCTTCTTTCCTGTGTAGGCGCATTAGCGTTTGCAGGGAGTCAATCAGCCAGTGCAGCGACCACGATGGTCAACGTCGATGGGCTCTACAGCGACTGGGATTCGATTGCAAAAACAAGCATTGGTTCTAGTAACCTGGCAATTACTGGGACTGGCAGTCACGTGTACTTTTAAACTTTCTGATTATAATGTAAAAATTGGTAGTTCTACCTATAAGATTTCCTTATCAGGTAGTGGTGAAAACTACATTCTTCAAGGACAAGATCAAACCACCGGTAATTCAACAACGTTAAATGATATTGGGGCAGCGGTCGTTAAGGACAACAAAATCGAAGCCGATATTGATTTGACCAAGTTACCGGAAACGTTTAATGGGATGCAGACGCTGACCATTTTGAACGATAGTCTTGGTAGTGGTGAGGCCACCAGTTTGAACGATATTTCAACGACGGCGGCAACCGATTTGGCAAACGAGGTTGCGATGCCAACGTTGGCTAGTGGTTCATCGGATACCATTGCTGATTCAAGTAACGTGGCGTCCGCTACTAATAGCATGACCACCAGCGGCATTACGATTGATGGCGACGATTCCGATTGGGATAACGTGGCTAAGATTCAGACGGGTTATAGCGGCACCAACGATGTTGCTGTTACGACTGATAGTAAGCACGTGTACTTTTATGTAAATGGTACGAACTCGACTTCACCGGTGGCCACGAATAGTTATCAGCTGAATATCGGTAGTAATGGCTACTATGTCAGTTTGGTTAGCAATGGCGATGGTACGTACAACGTTCAAGCCCAAGATCAGTCCAATAATTGGGTTCAATTGGGAACGATTGGGACGGCAACCATCAAGAATAACGTCCTAGAAGCTCAGATTAATTTGAGTGATTTACCACAAAAATACAGTGGTGTCCAGACGGTTTCATTGAGCAATCAACAAGTCGGACCAGGCACCGCAACCAACACTGGTGATTTAACCAGTAATGCGTTGGCAGATGCTGCGGCTGCAACGACCGTCACGCCACTTCAGAAAATTCAGGTGGGCGATACGTATACGACTGCTGATAGTTCGTCGACGGGTTCGGCCTCTAGCAGTAGTGACAGTTCGTCATCTTCAACTTCAAGTAGTGCTGCTAGTTCTTCAGATACTGCATCTTCAGCTGCTTCGAGTTCTTCGGAAACAGCAACAACGGATGCTAAGGATACGACTAGTGATACGAAGTCGAGCGATGCTAAGTCAACGGATGGGATTTCGATTGATGGGGATTACTCGGATTGGACGGACGTTGATAAGACTCAGGTTGGCTACAACGGCAAGGATGATGTGGCTGTTACTAGTGATGGCACTAACGTTTACTTTTACGTTGACACCACAGTGCTTAATAGCCAAGAATTATTACAGAATTGGCAAAATCAGTTTACACTAACAATTGACGGAAAACCATATCACTTGAGCTTATCTGGTACTAGTGGCAATTTAACCGTAACAGCTACAGACTCCGGGTATCAGCCAATCAGTGGTTCAGTAGGTTCTGCGGTTTCAACTGATGGTCAAATTGAAGCTAGTGTATCGCTGGCTTCATTGGGTGCGGATTTTGCTACTAAGGGTCAAACTATCGCAATTTCAAATACTCAAATTGGAGCACAAAGCGCTACCGGAGTTATCAGTAGCAGTACTAATGCGAGTGTTAACGATAACCAAGTTGCCGATGCCACGAAGGAAACTGATAGTAGCAGTGATAGTAGTAGTAGCTCTAGCGACAGTTCCTCAAGCAATGATTCTAGTGCTTCAAGTACATCCGATGTGAATGAAGATGGGACTTCCAACGCTTTAGATCAAGCGGTTTCCGGTGATAGTAGCAGTGCAACTGATACGAAAAATACGGATACGAATAATGTTTCTGGTGATTTAGGCATCAATATCGACGGTGATTTTAATGACTGGAACGATAAAACGATGACTGAAGTGCACTGGAAAGGTGACGATGATAATCGAGAATTGGCTACGTTATTAGCTGATGATAAGTATGTGTACTTTTATGTATTAATGGAACCCCGTCTTGATGGTGGTTATACGAATTTCCAACCAACTGGTTATAAGTTACACGTTGGTGATGTAGTGTATGATATTAGCTTTAATAACGGTCAAACCGTTAACTTAGCAAACGGTTCAACGCAAGCTGTTAGTGTAACTGTTTTTGACAATAAAAAATATGAAAAGAATTACAACACTATGGAGGCTACCGTCAACAATGCCGGTGAAGCTTACGTTGGCAATACTACGATTGATCAAACGGCTTATGAGTATATTAAAGGTCATGGTAATGGTGCTGTGACGGTTCAAACACCTTCCTATCAGTGGGAAGTCCGCATTCCACTCAAGAATTTAACGAGTTCCTCAAATGTGACAGGTCAGGATATTAGTTTAACGACTACAACTATTTGGACCGATACCTTGCATACCAGCGGCGGTAGCACCGGCCCCGTCGTCCTCGCCAGCGCCGGCTTCTTAATTGCGGCGATTACGGTGTTGAAGACGACCGGCTTTAAGCTGAAGAAGCGGTGGTTTTAAATGAGTATTTACCTAATTATTGGGACGATTGTCTGGCTCTATGCCTTGACGATCTTAAAAAGGGCCAAGTTGCCAGCCTTCTACTTTATTGTGGGCAGTGGCGGCCTTTTTTTCATCTTAATTGCGCTGAGTGATCCGTACTGGGTCTGGTTTTTCACCCATGCGGTGGTGAACGGTGTTCGGTGGTTTGGCGCAGTAACGGGGTGGAGTACGACGATGCCAAAATACAGCATTGTCAGCATCATCAACCAAACGGCGCCCATCAACATGAGCATCGATTACGAATGCTCCGGCATTATCGAAACGGCGGCTTACCTGTCGTTAGTGGTGTTCTTCCCACTGTACAATCGATTTGAAAAACTGTTTTTCTCGGTGGCTGGTATGCTGTGGATCTACATGGCCAATGTAATCCGGCTATCAGTGATCATTACCATCGTGCACTTTGCGGGCGCGAACTACTTCTTTGTGGCGCACGCAATGATTGGCCGGTTGGTCTTCTATGCCTTAGTTATTGTGTTGTACTACGAAATCTTTACGTACTCGCAAGTGTCACAGAACCTTTACCACGTCATTAGACGACGATTTCATCGGAAGGGGGCTGAGTGATGGATATGAGTTATTGGTTAAACGTCACCCTGTTTAAGATGGGCTTTTGGCTGACGTGGGCGTTGATTCCCATCGTGGTTGAAATCCTGCCAGCGCTGTTTTCGGCGATTGGCCTAATTGTGCGCCAGTTCCGACAAAAAAAGTTGGAGATGCCGGATAAGATGCCGATGATCTCACTGGTGGTGCCGGTTTACAATTCCGAAGAAACGCTCTTTCGATGTATCCAGTCAATTCACGATTCCACGTATCCCACGGAACTGATTCAGGTGATTTTGGCAGACAATCAAAGTACCGATAATAGTTTTGAGGTCTTTGACCGGGCCCATAATCACTACAATGATTTGAATATGCAATTAATCCATACTGAACAGGGGAAAGCCAAAGCGTTAAACTCCGCGATTTATGGGTGTATCGGAACGTACATTATCAACATCGATAGTGATGGCGTATTGGAAAAACACGCGTTGATGAACATGGTATTACGGTTTGAAAACGACTACGATATTGCGGCCCAAACCGGGACGATTTTGCCGCAGCGCGATATGATTATGAACGACGAGAACAGTGGTTGGTTCAAACGACTGCTGCGGAAGAACGAGTATTTTGAATATGCGCAAGCTTTCCTCTCTGGGCGGACGATTGAAGCCCAAAACAACCAGTTGTTTACGATGTCAGGCGCCTTTTCAGCCTTTCGCAAGGAAGCCCTCCTCAGTACGTTTATGTATAACACCAACACGATTGGTGAAGATACCGACATGACGTTCCAGATTCGGGAACGGTTGAAGCGTAAGGTAGCAATCTGTACGGATGCGATTTTCTACATTGAACCGATCGCCGGCTTCCACGAACTCTATACCCAACGACAACGGTGGCAACGGGGCGAACTGGAAGTCATTCACGAGTACGCGCAACACGCCAAGTTACACGACTTCTTTACGAACTTCTTGATTCGGCGTGAAATGATCGATCACACCTTCTTGTTTCCAAAAATGATCTGGATGTTTGCCTCGATTGCCTTACTGTTCTTCCGGTATTCAGCAATCATGATGGGCATGTCGTACTTCATTATCTACTTACTGTACGTGTTCGTTGGTTTTCTGAATTTTATCTGTGTTAAGCTATTACTGAAAGACTTTTCCGATGAGAATTCGTTTTACGGTTCCCTTTGGTGGGTGACCTTCACGTTACCGCTCTATAACTTCGTGCTGTCATGGATTCGGTTTATCGGCATCCTCAACAGCATGACGGAGACTTCTAGTTGGAACTCCGAAAAGTTCGGTGACGAAATGGATTCGGCACAGGAAATTCTTGAGAACGACTATAACTGGGTGAAACACAAACGGGGGTAATTGGTTGTCACATCAAGTCCACACTTATAAAATCAAATCCTACGTGAACGCCAGCCATGCCATGCGCTGGGCTGACGGACAGGGGAAGCAACATAACCATACCTGGGAAATTATCAGTGAGTTCAAGAGTGCCGGTGATCACATGATCATCTTTAACGATATTGAACGCACCCTAAACGATATTTTTCAGACGTTTTCGGGCAAGTTTTTAAACGAACTCCCCGTATTTCAAAAAATCAATCCCACGGTTGAAAACGTGACGATTTGGCTATTTAAGCTGATTACGGATGCGTTGGATGGGCTGCATGCCGATTTAATTCGACTGGAAGTTGGAGAATCGCCAACCCGGTCATACTGCATTACCGTGGAAGACGATGAATAGTGAGTTGGCTGGTTAGGATCGGCCAATCCAAAAACAGGGGAATCGTGTGAACGGTTGCCCGTTTTTGATTAACTGAGCGGGTATTATGGCTCAGGATAAAGGGAAGTGAGTCCATTCATGCCAATGACACAACGGTTGTTTAAGTTTGGCCATCGCACCATCGGCATCATCTTTAACTTTTTTATTTTTGTGACGCTCTTATTTGCGATCACCTCTCCCAATCTGATACTGGGGGATAACGATAAAACTGGGTCAGGCACAACGCTGGTGACCAGCTGGTTGCTGATTATCGTGGTGGCGTTTGTGCTGTGTACGGCAACCTTTCCGAGTTTTCGGCACCGTTTAAAGGTGATTTTTATCGATCACAAGTTGGTGACAGCCAGCGTGATTTGCGCACTGGTGATTGGCTGGCAGGTCTTGTTTGTGGCGATGGTTCATCCGCCAATTGGATTTGACCCCGGCGCGATTCACGAAGCGTTGTACAACACGTCTGACCCGGAGTTACGCGCCTACTACAGTGAGTACTACAACAACCTGTTGCTGGTACTGATTCAACACGGCTTAGCGACCACGTTCCACACAACGAGCTGGTTGTTCATGGACTACTGTACGCTGATCATGGCTGACTTAGCGGCGCTGTTTAACATCTTTGGCGTGTGGTTGCTGGATAAGCGCAAACTTGCGCCGGCAATGTATATCCACGCAGCAACCTATTCGGTCTTTCCCATGATCATCGTGCCCTACACCGATGTTTGGGTGCTACCGTTTGTGTCCGGGTACCTGTTGGGGTACTTACTGATGACGAACCCGCGGTGCAAAACGTGGGTGCGGGTTGTCGCGACCATCTTCTTTGCGGTGATGGCGATCGGCGCTTACTTCATGAAACCTTCTGCCATCATTGGCGTGATTGCGATTGTGATCATCGAAGCGTTGTTTAAGCTCAAACAGGCTCAGTCGGTGAAGCAATTGTTGAAGCTACCGCGACTGTCGTTGATTTTAGGCCTACTGTGGCTAGTCGTCGCTGGTGCAACGTACGAGGCTGGTAACCGAGTCGTACTTCAGCAAACCTATATTCCAGTCACCCAAGGCCGAACGATGCCAGCGATTCACTTCGTCAGCATGGGGGTTTCCGGTGAAGGGGGCTATAACGCGCACGATGCCTTGATTATGGGCCAGTTGGCCACCAAGGAAGAACGTTCAGCCTACTCGAAAAAGTTACTGATCAAACGATTGAAGAAGATGGGGGCCTTTGGCTACCTTCAATTCTTAGTTAAGAAACAACGCAACAACACCGCTGATGGCACCTTTGCGTGGGTCAAGGAAGGTCACTTTATCAACCTGGATCCAACGCCGACTGTTACCACTGGCTTAGCTGGTAACCTGAACCAATTTGTGTATTTGTACGGCACTCGGCTCGGTGATTTTCGGTTTATCGCCCAAGCTTGGTGGGTGATTTGGCTAGCACTGATTGCTTTTGGCTGGTCGGATAAACGGAAATTTGTCTTGATCTTACGCACCATGATTATTGGCGGCATGCTATATTTACTGATCTTTGAAGGCGGGCGTTCCCGGTACCTGATCCAGTTCCTACCGGCGTTCTTCATGCTCGCAGCTCTGGTTTACGACCGCGGTTTCGCCTTCGTTGCCCGGGTTTATCGTTGGGGAACTGGCCAATTGATGCACCAATCAAAAACGGAGACGGGTGACAACGATGCAACTTCACATTAGCTTCCCGCTGTTTATCATGCGGGTGATCACGGTAAGCTTTTTCAGTATTGGGTTTATTCAGTATTTTCATCGATTATGGATCGATGCGTTTGAAAACGAGGAAATGCCGGTACGGGCGCGGCAATTACGACGCGTGTTATTAACGCTAGTTTCCGTCGTCTTAGCCTTGTTTATCCACTTTGCGGCAATGGCCTACATTCATAACGATTCAGCGGTGCTGTACCATAACTGGGCGCTGTTTGTATTGACGTTGCCGGTTCTTTATGAAGGCTTCAACTGCTTTGAAGAAGGGTTACAGTTTGCGACCATGATGCTGATTTGGTATATGCATCACGAACCAAACTTCTTTCAGCCGAAGACGTTGATTGCGTTAGTCGGTTTCTTGGTTATCGTGCTGGCGCTCAAACGGTACCACCAGTTCGTCATCGTTCACTGGTGGGCCGGTATGGTGAGTGGTGGGGTATTAGCTGCCCTATTTTGGTCGACGGTCCCACCCGTTTCGATGGGTGTTGCGATGACCCCGAGTCTTGAGGTTGAAGCTGTCGTGTTATACACCCTGATGATTGCCTTCGTGTTAGGTTACTGGTTACGGCAGTACCGCGAAGACTTGAAGAACCACGAACTGGCGCAGTTGGCGCACTATGAAGAGGGGACCCGGCAGAATCAGCAGGCGGCGTATCAAGCTGAGTTGCAGATGCTGTTTTCGCGGTCGTTGTTGAACGGTGAATCGTTAACGTTTGCGACGTTGGATTTGGACCACTTCAAGCAGGTTAATGATCAGTACGGGCATTTGGCTGGTAACGCGGTGTTGATGGGCGTTGCGGATACGGTGAAAACTATTTTGGATAAGGCCGATGTGCCGTTGATGAAAACCCAGTTAACTGGTGAAACGTTCAACATCGTGTTCCCTAACCGATCGGCGGAAGCGGTGATGCCAGTGATCAAGGACTGCTGGCAAGCGATTCGCAAGCAGGAGTACGATTACGAAGGCCGCGGCATTGCGGTTACGGCGTCAGTGGGTGTGACGGCATTGCGACAAACGGATAAGAGCGTTAATGACGTTTATAAGCGAGCGGATGATGCCTTGTCAAAATGCAAGCGCAACGGCCGTGATATTATCACCTTCGATGACAAACTCGTGTCTGGCGTTGATAAAATTGAAAAGAAACTGGCCGATTACCGCTATATTGGGCAGGGCGTCTATGATTTGACGAAACCCGAAATGCCGAAGTGCTATCATGAGTTGCTATTGCGGTCTCATGATACCAGTCAGGATCGCTGGTACTTACCAGATACGTTTGAAATTCCGGTTTGGATTCAAATTCACCTGTTAAAAACGGTGATGAGCCATACGACCTTGCAGAACTTTAACGTGAACCTCACGGCAGATCAGTTTAAAGATCTGGACTTTGCGGAGGCGTTAACGCAGTTTGCAGAAAGTCCGGATGGACCAGACAATTTAACGGTTGAAATTACCGACCTGTCAGATTCACAGACAACTCGGCGAATCAGTGCCATCTACCGGGCGGCTGGTATGAAAATTCTGATCGACGATGTCGGCAGTGATAACGATTTTGAAATCGTCCGCAACTCAATGCCATACATCAACGGCATCAAGTTTGCGATGCAAAACTTGCGTAAAACAACCAACGCCAGCGAGTTACGTGAACGGGTCAAATTTTGGCGACAGGTCGCTGCAGAGAACGATTTAACGTTTATTCTGGAAGGTGTTGAGACAAAGGAAGACCTTGAAATGGCGCAGGAGTTAAAGGTTGCTAATGTTCAGGGGTATTATTTTAGTAAACCGGAACCGTTTAGAGCGTGAGGCAAGGCGTTTAGAGAACGGCGTATAAGGGCACTTAGGCAAAATCCCCGGGCTTGGGATTTTGCCTAAGTGCCCTTATACATAGTTCTCTGCCTTGCCGAACGCGTTTCGGCGTGGTGGCCAGAGAGCAGTTTGGTGACCAAACTTAGGATATTGCCAGAAAGTCGGGTGTTACAGCTTAAGTGGCGCCGAAAAAAATGTAGTAGGTATGCACGTCACCGGAAACACTCAGTATTGGGCAATAACTATTAAAGCACTGGAACATAGTAGCTTTATGGCTGACGGTTGACGCCCTTATACATAGTTCTCTGCCTTGCCGAACGCGTTTCGGCGTGGTGACCTAAAATCACCAAAGCAGCCAAACTTCACCGCAATAACAACTAAGTGGAAAATAAAAGCCCCAATCAAGCCGAAAACAACGGCGCCACAACGCACATCGCCAGTAGCACTCAAGATAAGTGACGAGCCGCCAATTTGAGTAAGTTTACGTGACCAATGCGCAGCTATAACCAACCATCTTGCATGGTTCCCAAATCAAAATGCAGTCCCATGATGCCTTCATAATATTAAACCATTGACATCATTCTCTAATCGTATTACCATAATCTTTAACGAAACAACTGACAAAAGCCAGCCAATTAAACAAATTAACGTTGACGAGAAGAGTAGTTGATCCAGTAACCGTTAAGCGAGCACCGGGTGATGAGAGGGTGTCTGTGACCGATCGACGAAGATGAACTCCGAGTTTTGGCAAGCGGTGCAAGCTGCTAACCCGTTAGGACCCGATACGTCCCAGACATCGATGATCGGTGTTGTTGAGCCATTGCTAGCAATAGAAATGGAAATTAGGGTGGCAACGCGAAGTAGCTCTCGTCCCTAGAACGTTCAGTTCTGGGGACGGGAGCTTTTTTGATGCAATCAGTTAGAAATTATGAGAGGAAGTTAATTCATGAAATCAAAGTCAGTACAGCAAAACGATGATGGGACGTTACGAGCGTTAAGTAACCGCCACGTTCAAATGATTGCGATTGGTGGCACGATCGGAACGGGGCTCTTTTTGGGCTCTGGCTCGACCATCAGCAAGACGGGTCCGTCAGTGATCCTAGTGTATTTGGTGCTTGGCGGGGTCTTTTA
>NZ_BAABMI010000003.1:0-131431 GCF_054785195.1 Secundilactobacillus muriivasis
GGGGGAGATGTTTTACGCGGATCCCTCACAGCACACCTTCGTGTCGTTTATTTCCAAATACTTGGGGCACACCGTGGGTCACTTTACCGGCTGGACGTACTGGATCGGGCTGGTCTTCGTCTGCATGGCGGAGTTAACGGCGATTGCGGGGTATGTTCAATATTGGTTTCCCAAGTTACCGGCTTGGATCATTGAACTCGGCTTTTTAGCCATCTTAATGGGCGTTAATTTAATCGCGGCGCGACTGTTTGGTGAAACCGAGTTCTGGTTTGCGATGATTAAAATTTTTGCGATTCTGGCGATGATTGCCACGGGGATCTTTATGGTGTTGGTTGATTTCAAAACGCCGTTGGGTCACGCTAGCTTTAATAATATTTTTCACAATTTCACCTTGGCGCCTAAGGGTGGGTACAACTTTATCTCGGCATTTCCGATGGATTTCTTCGCCTTTTTAGGGATTGAATTTATTAGCATTACCGTTGGGGAAGCCAAGAATCCGCGAACGATTATCAAGAAGGCCGTCAACGAGACCATTATGCGGATCCTGCTGTTTTACATTTGCTCACTGGGAATCATCATGTGCATCATTCCGTGGACGTCGTTGAGCGCCAGCAGCAGTCCCTTCGTTCAAGTGTTTGATCTAGCTGGGTTTCCAGCGGCGGCTTCGGTGATCAACTTTGTTGTGTTGACGTCAGCGGCTAGTTCGATCAATAGCGGGATCTTTTCTGCGGGTCGGCATTTTTACCAAATCGCAACCGAGGTTGACCCCGATAGTTTAATGGGGCGAACCTTTGGTAAGATTTCCGGTAATGGCGTGCCCGCCGCAGCCATCTTACTTTCAGCAGGCTGCATGTTGATCACGCCACTGTTGAGTTTAACGGCAACGTTGGCATCGGCATTTTCGTTTATCGTGAGTGTTTGTTGCGACATGTATCTGATTGTTTATAGTTTAGCGATGGTGGCACATCGGCGTTATCGGGTCTCAGATGACTTCTTACCGGATGGGTTTAAGATGCCGTTTTATAAAGTTACGAACACCGCTACAATTGCCTTTTTCGTCGTCATCTTTATCAGCCTATTCTTCATTCCGCAGGATGCGATTGCGGCAACGGGGGCAATCTGCTGGACGCTATTGTTTGGGGTCGTGAACTGGTGGCACGGCCGGAAAACGAGTCGGGCGCGGTCAGTTGAGTAAGATGTTACATTGAAAATAAATAAAGGCACTGCTGCCGTAGCACCTCAAAGTGAGGGTGACGGTTGCAGTGCCTTTATTGTGTGTCTAATTATCCTGTTCGGCTTGCAGATCATTAAGCCGATACACCTTTGCCGGACGTCCGGGACGTTTACTGCTGGAGGTGCCGACTAACGAAAAGACGTTGCGGTGGTTCTTCTTAAAGTTCGAGTTATCGATTTCGTCGACGCTGATTTGTTGAAAGTCGGCGAAGATGTGACGGGCTTCCTTTAACGTAAACGTGTCACCCAAAATCAAGAGAATGTTGGGTTGGTAATCCAGTTTATTGCGAATTCGGTCACAAGCCACTTTTAAGATCCAGTCATGGTCAAAGGCCAGAGTCAGTTTAGGCTTGGCTTTTCGCGTTGCTAATTGCTGGTAGTAGGCGGATTGTGAGTTGACGGTGGTTGCGGTAAAGTGGAATTTACCATTTTCAAAGTCATATTGATGGTCGGGGGTATGCAACGTAAACCAGCGGGCATCAACGGCCCCGTACCCCGCCGTTAGTGGTGGCATCTCAGGCAAGAAGGTCATGTAAGCTAGTGAGAGGGTGCGTTGTCCTGGGGTGCGATTCGGGTGGGTGAACGTGGCAAGCTGTTCAGTGTGAAAGCCAGCCAGTTTGAGACCAATCTTTTCTTGAACCAACCGTAATGCCGCAGCGTCGGCACTTTCCGTCTCCCGCATCGTGGTTTCGGGGAGTGCCCAAAAATCTTCGAATGGCGCATTTGCGCGTCGAACGAGCAGGAGATTGACGCATTGTAGGTCGCGGTCGAAGCTCCAAATTAAGTTAGTAATGGTAATTGCGGGTGACATTGACATGGCAAGGATCCTTTCTGGTACGCGTTGCTAGTGAAGCAACCTTCAAGTCTTAATTGTAAGGTATTTGACGGTAAAATGCAGTAAGATTGACGGTTAAAACCAGTTTTCATGAAAAAATATTTCGCTGCTATGAAAGCGGATTCACAAAATGTGATCAGGTGTGCTATCATAGACTTGTAACCAATTACACGAGCTGGCGCCGAAAAACTTGCGATGCCAATTGTTGGAGACGCAGGTCCGCCAGTCCTGAACTGAATGGAGGAAATCACTGATGACAAAGATTTTTGGAAGTCCATCAACTTATGTCCAAGGAAGTGGCGCGTTATTCGACAGCGCTGATGCTCTGAAAAAACTCGGTTCAAAGCCAGTCTTAATGGCTGACGCAACGGTTTACAAGATTATTGGGAAAGACTTTTTAGACTATCTCAAGCAACAGAAGTTTGACGTGCGCAAGGTGACCTTTAAGGGGGAAGCCTCGGAGGAAGAAATCAACCGAATTACCGAAATCGGTAAGGACTTTGGGACTGATTTCATTATTGGTCTTGGCGGTGGGAAGACGCTGGATTCAGCAAAAGCAATTGCTGATAACCTCGGCTTGCCAGTTGCCATTTTGCCAAGTTTGGCCTCAACTGATGCCCCTTGCTCACGGTTATCAGTGATTTATACCCCAAGTGGTGCGTTTTCAAAATACCGCTTCTACAGCAAGAACCCCGACCTCGTGTTGATCGATACCCAACTGGTTGCCAATGCGCCAGTTCGGCTGTTGGCTTCGGGGATCGCCGATGCTTTAGCAACCAACGTTGAAGCTCAGGCTGTTGCCAAGGGTGATGGTCAAACCATGTTAGGCGGCAAGCAAACCTTAGTTGGGAACGCAATTGCCGAAAAATGTGAAGAAACTGAATTTGACTACGCCTTACAAGCCATTGATGCGGCTCGCGTTCACGCCGTTACTCCAGCGTTGGAAAAAATTATTGAAGCCAACACCTTAATGAGTGGAGTTGGGTTTGAAAGTGGCGGTTTATCAGGCGCCCACGCCATTCATAATGGCTTGACGGCCTTGCCTGATGAAGCTCTTCACGAAAAGACCCACGGTGAAAAGGTAGCCTTTGGGACCTTGACCCAACTCTTCTTGGAAGGCCGCGACACCGATGAAATCAACGAATATCTGGAACTCTACTTGGCCTTGGATTTACCAACGACCTTTGCAGATTTAGGTATCGCTGACGTCACTGATGAAGCCCTTTTGACGGTTGGTGAAGTCGCTACGGCGGATGCCGACACGATGTCAGAAATGCCATTTGACGTCACCCCAGCTGACGTTGCTGCTGCCATGAAGGGTGCGGATGCTTACAGCCGTTCTTGTCAAGGGTTGGCATAAGCGCTTTGCTGGATTGAAATTAAATTGATTTTTGGGATGGTAACTGCGAAGTCGTGGTTGCCATTTTTTGCTGTCGTTTGGGTCCAGAGTAAGAGTTGGGTGTTGGCTGTTTGTCATCGCTTCGCTCGCCAAAGACGCATGAAAACTGGCGCCCTCAGGCTACAAAATTCGGCGCCGCTTAAACTGTTATTTCTAGGGTTCCTGAAGTTGTAAGAACCCGTCAACCATACGCTTTCTGGCTACCACGCCGAATAGTGCTGCGCGAGACTGAGAGCTGCATGCAAGGCAACATCGGTAAATCCGCCCGGGCGCCTTCACCGATGTTGCCTTGCACACCTCTCTCAACCCGTCTCGCTCCGCACACTACTTTAAGCGATTGTGCATGAAATCATCGCATTCACAAATAATATGCTAAAATAGGGAAAACTTGCAGTGCCAGTCTACCGGCATTGCATTGGGAGGGATTATCATTCAAAGTCGAAGTCGTGCCTTTCATATCAGTATTTTGGCACTTTTTTTTGCGATTGTAATTATTCAAAACGTCATTCCGTTGTTAGGGTACATTCCGGTTGGGCCATTTAGTATTGCGATTATTCAGATTACGGTCATTATTGCAGCAGTTATCCTCGGTCCCCGTGATGGGATGCTTGTGGGATTGACTTGGGGGCTGATCAATTGGATTCGGGCGTTTGCCTGGCCAACTAGTCCAATTGCGATTTACGTGTTGGTTAATCCACTAGTTTCGGTATTGCCACGGTTGTTAATTGGTTTGATCAGTGGTTGGTTGTTTTTGAAACTCGTTAAGGGGCGGCCAACTGACGCTAAGGTTTGGCAACTCTCGCTAACTGGCGTCGTTGGCGCGTTGGTCAATACGGTGTTGGTGCTTGGTTTTATGGCAATCCTTTACTACATGGGGATGTTGCCTTTGGATAAATTAAACGTTGATGCCATCATGCCGTATTTGTTAGGGATTATGGGAACTAATGGGATTCCAGAAGCCATTTTATCCGGGGTGTTAGTGCCATTAATTGCTAAACCACTGCTTCGATTTGTAAAATGATAATTTAATTAGACAAGTTGCAGACCGGTAGCCGGCATTTTTCATTCATGCTATACTGAAGGTTCTAAGAAAGAACGCGGAGGAAAACAATATGAAGATTGTGGTATTAGCGGGTGGACGCAGCACGGAACGTAACGTGTCCCTGTCTTCAAGCGCCAAGGTCGCTAACGCACTACGGCGAAAGGGTTACGAAGTTGCTTTAGTCGACTTGTTTTTAGGATTACCGGCGGCGGACGAACAGCAGTTAGCAGCGTTGTTTACCAGTGACGAACAGGCCATCGACCTCAACATTAGTGATGAGATCATGACGGATGACGTGATCAACGCGTTGCGGCCAGATGGTACAACGCAACTCTTTGGCCCAAACGTCTTGAAGATTGCGGCCATGGCCGACATCGTTTGGATCGGGTTACACGGTGGCGATGGCGAAAACGGTAAGGTTCAAGCAGTGTTGGACTTAAATAACATTGCTTACACGGGTAGCGGGCCATTGGCTTCCGGCCTTGCGATGGACAAGAGTCTGTCAAAGCAAGTGATGTTGTATAACGGCATCCAGACGGCGCGGTTTATCAACTTAACGAAGTCAACGGCGGCTGATTTTGAGTTGCCATTTGACTTCCCAGTGGTGGTTAAACCGGCCAATGGTGGTTCAAGCGTGGGCATGTACATTGCGCACGATGATGCCGAACTTCAAAAGGATTTACAAGCCAGCTTTGAATTTGACGATGATGTGGTCATTGAAGAGTACATCAAGGGTCGTGAATTCTCAATGGCGGTGGTCAACGGGACGGCGTTGCCAGCAATCGAGATCATCGTTAACGATGGTTGGTACGATTTCGAACACAAGTTTGTGACTGGGAACACCACGAAGTTCCAGACACCACCTGAGATTCCGGACGAGGTTCACGATGAGATGAAGCGCATCGCGATTCAAACCTTTAACGCCTTGGGTCTTCAGAACTACGGTCGAATCGACTTCTTCTGGAACACTGATGGCTTGTACGTGATTGAAGCGAACTCGTTGCCTGGGATGACCCCGTTGTCATTGATGCCGCAAGAGGCTGATGCTGCGGGTATCGCATACGATGATTTGTGTGATTCAATCGTGCAAGGACAATTAAAAAACTTAGGTCTGAAGTAAGTTAACTTAAAAAAAATCCCCTGAAGCCATATTGGCATTCAGGGGAATTTTTTAGGTTCAGGCAATCGTTTGGCCCTCAATCGTTACTCGGTTTCGACCGCGTTGTTTGGATAAATACAAATTTTTATCGGCCGCTTTATAGATGTCATGGTAGTGATAGTGTTCGTCACGGCTATTAGCAGCGCCAATCGAGGTCGTTACCGCTAAATCAAATTCGGTTAACTTCTGAGCAGCAAGCTGTTGACGAAAATGGGCTGCAATCCGCATCGCATAAGTCGGGTCCGTGCAGTCTTCGTTGACGATCACGCCGAATTCTTCGCCGCCCAAACGATAGGCGGTCGCGGTAAAGGGGGCGTTTGCCGTACAATCATGTAGCGTTTCAGCAACCGTCTGTAAAACGAGATTGCCGGTTGGGTGGCCGTAGGTATCGTTGACGTGCTTAAAGAGGTCTAAATCAAGCTCGTACACGGCATATGGGGTGTGATCAGTCTGGTAATTCGTGAAGGCGACTTGCAGGTCGTGATCAAACTGACTGAAATTCTTGAGTTTGGTGAGGCCGTCCGTAGTGGCTTTGCGAACAAGCTTGCGGTTAGTGGCCAATGATTGGTCAAGCGTCTGGTTATATTCGATTCCCGTGATGCTTAGGATAACGAGGGCCGTGATTTGGCGTAACCAAAAGTAAGCATCAGTATCAACAGTATCCATTGACGCGATTAAGCCAATCGTGACCGTTGCAAATAGCGTCAACGTGCTGTACAAGCGATAACGCCGTTGAAGCAGCCACTGGCGCCAAATGTTAGTCAGTAAAATAATGGCCGCAAAACCAGCGTAACTGAGCCAAAGAATCGGTGTGCTGTCAGCTGAGTAAAGGACGACGTAACACAACATCAGCCCAACTTCGATGACACCTTGCCAGCGGATACCCAAGCGAACGTTAAGCAGGAACATGACGATAATCAGCATGTTTAAGAACGTCCAGTGGAGACCGAAGCCGTTTGGCGCTAAATATGTATGGATCCACGATTCGCCGAAGAGGTAGGCTAAAAACGGCTTTAAGGATGGGCCGGATAGCAACGAGTTTGGCATTCCGTTGTTCATCTAGCCAAAAAAGAAATGAAATTGCGCCACCAAGGACGATCATGTTGGTCAACAGGGAAAGTCCGAATGATAGAAATATCTGTAATGGCGTCATGGTAGGGGAAAGGCCTCCTTTCTATGTCGGTCGATTAAATTGGAATCAACCTATCTTAACAAATATTCAAGTGGTTGACGATACTTATTTCAGGCTTTTCAGTGAATCTTGCGAGAATTTTGAAATGGGTCAACCATAAGGGGCACAACCGGTGGGTATCCGCATCGGTATCGGGAAAAGTGGTGGTTTAAATCGGATTTAGGGTTGAGTAGTGACATGGCAATCAATACGTCAGAATCAGAAAAAATGATCCCAACAATCCCCGTATCAGTAGACTTTTCCCTTGACAAATTGACTGAAATCAAGTAATGTACGTTAAGTTTAAGACCGGTCTTACTCTGTAAGATTGGGTCTGCTTTTGGCGATTTGACCAAAGGCGCGCATAATGATTGGGAGATGAAGTCATTGAAAATTGGCGATCAAGTTTCATTTAAATTAGAAGGACAAACGTTTGAAGGGTTTATTGATAAGGAATACCAAAACTCATTCATGATCACGTTTAAGAGTGACGATGCTGAGATCGTTGATAAGTATCACGATCGGGTGATCATCAACAAGAAGCAAGTGAAACTGATCAAGGCCGCTCCCGAAACGGAAACGACTGAAGACGATGAACAAGCCGATTAAGGGTTTGAATTAGGTTGAATAGTGGTTCTCTGAATGCCTGGGATTGGCGTTTGGGGGGCTTTTTTGTGGGGTTATTTATTTTTATTGGCGTTTATGGCGGGTGTGAGGCTTGTGCGTGGTTTGAGTGTTGGCTGTTTGTCGTCGTTTCGCTTGCCAAAGGTGCGTTGAAAAACGCTCATTCAGGCTACAAAATTCGGCGTCACTTAAACTGTTATTTCCAGGGTTCCTGAAGTTGTAAGAACTTGTCAACCACGCGCTTTCTGGCCACCACGCCGAATAGCCAGATAGGCTTCTGACTTCGTCGAGTCGTGCTGCGTGAGGCAAAAGGGTTGCCAGTTAGAGTGTGGTATTAGTCTGGGCAATTGGGTGAGTAGCGGGTGGCGGCGTTTGTTTCGGCTCGGTGTCAGCTGCTGCTTTCCGCAGTTATGTGATATTGAGAAGTTTGGCCGCAATTATTCGTTCTGGCGACCACGCCGAAACGTGTTTTGTGAGGCAAAAGGTTGCACCTAAGGGGCGATAAGCCAAACTACCCAAAACCGGTAGTTTAACTTATCGCCCCTTAGGCTCCACCTTCTGAACGCCTCACAAAACACCTAAAATGTAAGCCCTTTCTATTGAAATTTCATTTATCACCCGATATAATAAATCTGTAAGGTAATAGGAATTTTTCTAAACTAGGGATAGTGCTGGTTGGTCATCGATTAGTGACTGAGCAGTTTAATGTTGTGAGGGGGGATATCATGTTAAGTATCGGGATGTCGGTCTTGTCGCTCTCGCGGTTTCAGTTTGCGATGACGACCGTCTTTCACTTTTTCTTCGTGCCATTTTCAATTGGGTTAGCATTTATTGTGGCAGTGATGGAGACACTTTACGTTGTTAAACGTGACGAGACCTATCGGCGGATGAGTCAATTTTGGGGTAAGATTTTTCTGTATAGTTTTGCCGTTGGGGTCGTCACTGGGATCATTCAGGAATTTCAATTTGGGATGAACTGGTCGGAGTATTCCCGGTTTATGGGGGATATTTTCGGTGCGCCGCTGGCCATTGAAGCGCTGGCAGCGTTCTTCTTGGAATCCACGTTTATTGGTCTCTGGATGTTTACCTGGGACCGGTTTAAACCGGGGATCCACGCGCTGTTCATCTGGTTGGTCGCATTTGGGTCAACCTTGTCAGCCGTTTGGATTCTAGCGGCCAATAGTTTTATGCAAAATCCGGTGGGCTTCGCCATCAACACCAAGACGGGGCGGGTCGTTATGACCGATTTTGCTCAAGTTGTCACCAACCCGCAGTTGTGGTTGGAATTCCCACACGTGATTATGGGGGCGGGCGTTACCGCGTCCTTCGTGATTGCAGGAGCCTCGGCTTGGCGGTTATTGAAGAAAGATCACGAATCATTTTACCGAAAGTCGTTGAACGTGGCCTTGGTGATTGGCTTGATTGCCAGTTTAGGCTCAGTCGCAGCCGGGGACGTTCAAACCCGTTACCTGATTCAAAACCAGCCCATGAAGTTTGCGGCAATGGAAGGGCTGTACAAAAATTCCACGCAAAAAGGGGACTGGGCAGTTGTTTCAACGTTTGATACTCAGAATCATCAGACAAAATCAAGCATTGAAGTGCCCTACGTCCTTAATATTTTAAGCTATCATAAATTATCCGGAACGGTGAAGGGTCAAAATGCCGTTAATCGTGAATTACATGCGACTTACGATAAGAAGTTCGGGAAAGATATGAACTACTACGTGCCAACGAAGACCCTGTTTTGGAGTTTCCGGATCATGGCCGTTTCAGGTGGGCTGTTCATCCTGTTAGCACTTGTGGGGCTGTTCTTTAACCGGAAGAAGGCGGCAACCATTATGCGGCAACGCTGGTTCCTAGTCATTCTTGGATTAGCCATGTGGTTACCATTCATCGTGAACACGACGGGGTGGTTCGTCACTGAATTTGGGCGTTACCCGTGGGTTGTTTACGGCTTACTTACAATTGCGGATGCGGTCTCGCCAACATCAACGGTGGGTTCACTGCTGTTCACGAATATCGTGTACTTTGCGTTGTTCGCTGGCCTAGGACTTGTGATGATCATCTTGTCACACCGGGTGTTGAAAGCCGGACCGGATAACGTTGACGTTTCGGGTTATACCAGCGAGTCCCATGAGCCGCACGTGACGGATCCATTTGGAACGGAGGCGTTTAACCATGACTAATTTGCAGTTACTGTGGTTCTTGCTTATCGGGGTGCTGTTTAGCGGCTTCTTCTTCCTAGAAGGCTTCGATTTCGGCATCGGCATGGCCGTTCGCTTCTTCGGTCGAAATACCGCGGAACGCGACACGATCATTCAAACGATTGGCCCCCACTGGGATGGTAACGAAGTTTGGTTGATTACCGCGGGTGGTGCGATGTTTGCCTCATTTCCAATGTGGTATGCGTCCCTGTTTTCGGGCTACTACATCATCCTGTTCTTAATCTTAGTTGCCCTGATTTTTCGGGGCGTCTCGTTTGAATTTCGGGCGAACATGCAGACCAGTCGGTGGCGTCAGTTCTGGGAATGGGCGGCAACGCTTGGCAGCTTCTGTGCGGCCTTCTTGTTTGGCATGATGTTTACCAGCATGATTCAGGGCGTACCGATGGATGCCGATGGCAATATTTTCGGTAACTTCGGCACCTACGTGAACCTGTTTTCCATTGTTGGTGGCGTGGCGGTGAGCCTGATGTGTTTGATTCACGGCTTGAACTTTCTGCAATTGAAGACCAGCGGCTCACTACGAGATCGGGCGCAGAAGTGGAATAAAGTGCTCTACCCAGTTTTGATCGTAGGGGAAGTCGTGTTTGTTGGGTTGCTCTACATGACCACCGACTTCTTTGCGACAAAAGCCACTAGTACTTGGGCGATTCTAATCGTGTTGGTCATCTTGACGCTAGTTGCTTGGTGGGGTGTTTCGAAAGCTCATAACTGGACGGCTTTTCTCGCCAGTGGGTTATCGTTGATCAGCGTGGTTGTCCTGATTTTTAACGGCCTGTTTCCACGGGTCATGATTGCCACGAATAGTGCGCACTCGATTTTGATCAAGGATGCCTCCAGTTCACCTTACACGTTGCATCTCATGACCATTATTGCCTTTTCGATTTTACCAATCGTGTTGGTCTACTTCATCTGGAGTTACTGGGTCTTTTATAAACGGTTAAAATCACCGGAGATCGGTGAAATCTGAACGTACTGAGGCGTTTTGAACAAGCGGGCGCGGGGCCAAAGCGCGATGCCCCATGTCCGCTTGTTTTATTGATTGTTGAGAAAGTAGGGGTTGGAGATGTTTGATAAACGGTTATTTCAATTACCTGGCATCAAAAGTCGAATCGCGATCTTATTGGTTTTAATCGCATTTCAAGCCGTGATGATCGTTGGTCAGGCGCGGGCTTTAGCAATTGCGGTTGTTAACTTATGGCAGTTGCGGGCGTTAAATTCGATTGTGGTACCAACGCTGAGCTTTAGCGGTTGCTTCTTAGTTCGCCACTTACTCACGGTGGCTCAAAACCGAGTCTTTTTCCCGTTCGTTGAACAAACCAGCGGTGAACTCAGAACCCAATTAATGGCCCAAATTTTTCGGCTGGGTCCCAGCGTTGTTGCCAAAAGTGGGACTGGCAACATTGTGACGATGGCGTTAGAGGGCATCGACCAAGTTCAAACGTACCTCATGTTAGTCATTATTAAAGTGTTGGACCTTGGCATCACGCCCTGGGTTATTTTGGGCTACATTGCCTGGTTACAGTGGCAGCAGGCTGCTTTTTTACTGCTAATTTATCCGGTTATTATTTTATTCATGGTGATTCTCGGTCTGGCCGCCAAAAGTAAGGCCGACCGGCAGTATGCAGGCTATCAGCGGCTGTCAAATAACTTTGTGGATACTTTACGTGGCCTGGGCACCTTGAAACAGCTCGGGCTTTCCCGCAAGTACGCTGGCAACGTTTACCAAGTAAGTGAAGACTACCGAAAAGAAACGATGTCCACGTTGCGGGTTGCGATGACGTCAACGTTTGCGCTGGATTTTTTCACTACTCTGTCAGTGGCCGTGGTGGCGGTCTTCTTAGGTTTTGATTTGTTGGCTGGGCGAACGACGTTACTCCCGGCATTAACGATTTTAACGCTGGCCCCAGACTACTTTTTGCCGATTCGCAACTTCGCCAGTGATTACCACGCAACGCTGAATGGTAAAAATGCTTGGCAAGCGGTTAACGATGTTTTGGCGATGCCAACGGTAACGGATCAAGAGGTGCTCACGACTGGCCACATTCAGTCGAAGACTGAGTTGCGGTTTGAGCACGTGAATGCTACTTATCCGGGGACTTCAACGCCAACTTTGAAGGATCTTAACTTTGACATTCATGGGCCACAACGCATCGGCATTATTGGCACTTCCGGATCTGGAAAATCAACGTTGCTCAACGTCCTCGGTGGCTTTTTATCGCCAGATGAACCTGGCCACATCACGTTAAACGGGGAATCGTTGCCGCATTTAACGCAAACCAAGTGGCAGCAAAACTGCTATTACGTGCCACAGAAACCGTATCTATTTCGAGAAACCGTGGCGCAAAACGTGGCCTTTTACCAACCAACTGCTTCATTAGATGCCATCCAACGTGCCTGTGAGCAAGCAGGGTTGACCGATTGGTTAGCCACGTTACCAGATGGCCTGCAAACGGTGATCGGCGAAGGCGCGCGGGGGGTGAGTGGCGGACAGGCGCAACGAATCGCGTTGGCGCGGGCTTTGCTGGATGATCAGCGGCAGGTGCTGTTATTTGACGAACCCACGGCTCACCTCGATATTGAAACTGAAGCGGCGCTAAAACAGGATATGTTGCCGTTAATGGCCAACCGGTTAGTGTTCTTTGCGACCCACCGGCTACACTGGTTAAACCAGATGGACTGGGTACTGGTGTTGGAAAATGGCGAACTCAAGGAACAGGGCACCCCAGCTGAGCTTAGTCAGCGAGACGGGGCTTACAGTCGCTTAGTTGCAGAAATGAGGGATGACGATGTTCGGGTTTAAGGAAACTTTTGCACACGATACGTGGGTCACGCCGTATCTGCGCCGTTACAAATGGTTGTTGACGCTGGTTTTGTTCTTAGGATTGATGACGTTCCTGTCGGCGGGGGCGTTGATGTTTAACTCTGGGTTCTTGATCAGTTCAGCGGCCCGACAACCGTTCTCGGTGATCGTGATCTACGTGCCGGTGGTTTTGGCACGGGGATTCGGGATTGCCCGTCCCGTCTTCCGGTATGCCGAGCGTTTGACCAGTCATAACTGGGTGTTACGCATTGTTTCGGACTTTCGGCGGCGGTTGTACCAGGCTGTTGAACGGACTGCTGTGACGATCAAACAAACCCATCAGACGGGGGATTTACTCAGTTTATTGGCGGATGATATTGACCACATCGAAAATCTTTATTTGCGCACGGTATTCCCAATGGTGATTGGCTGGTTGCTTTACCTCGTGATCGTGATTGGCGTGGGCGTTTTCAGTTGGCCAGTGGCCTTATTATTAGCACTCCTACTGGGACTGATTGTGATCGTCATGCCGCTGATTTCGGTTGCGTTTAACGGCGCCCGGGAATTTCGGCAAAAACAGCTACAGGGACAGTTTTATACGCAGTTGACTGATGAAGTTTTAGGGTTGACTGATTGGGTGATTTCAGGGCGCTATACCGATTTTATGGCACATCAGCGCATGGCCATTGATGAGATTGCGCAGCTTCGACGCCGAGACCACTATTTTCAATGGTGGCGGGGGCTGGCCGTTCAAGTTATCTTTTTAGCTGCAGTGGTGACACTATTAGTTTGGTCCGGGACGGCATTTACCGCAACGAAAGCTTCGGCGAACTGGGTCGTGGCCTTTGCGTTGGCGTTGTTTCCAGTGATCGAACCGTTCCTTGAAATGAGTCAGGGGGCCAGTGAGTGGCCGGTTTACCGGCAATCCATTACGCGGGTGAATCAATTATCCGAGTCAGCGAGTCAATCTGAGACGGCGGCGCAACAGACGTTAACGGCCCCCGTTACGGCACTCCGCGTTGACCACGTACAATACACGTATCCAGGGGCAGAAACGCCGGTTTTAAAGGATATATCGCTGACGGTTAAGCGGGGTGAGAAATTGGCGCTGTTGGGGCCAAGTGGAACTGGGAAGAGCACTTTATTGAAACTGTTAGTCGGCGATGCGCAACCGACTCAGGGCACCATTACCCTAAACGGGGTCACCATGAGTCAGCTACAAACTCAACGCGCCAGCTTGTTTGGGGTGCTGGATCAGCAACCGTACTTGTTTGACACCACGGTGATGAATAACGTTCGGTTGGGCAACTTGCAAGCAACGGATGAGGAAGTCAAGGCGGCGATTGCGGCCGTGGGATTGGAACCGTTGATTACCTCGCTGCCGCAGGGTTATGACACGCTGGTTCAAGAAGCCGGGAATCGGTTTTCCGGCGGTGAGCGGCAACGGTTATCGCTGGCCCGGATTCTATTACAGGATGCGCCGATCATCATTTTAGATGAACCCACGGTGAGTTTGGATCCAATTACTGAAAAACACCTGTTGAATACAGTGTTTAGCGTGTTAGCAGATAAAACGATCATCTGGGTCACCCATCACTTGGCGGGTATCAAGCACGTTGACCAAGTCCGCTTTTTGGAAAATGGTCAGTTTGATATGCAAGGGACACCGGTTGAGCTTTACCGAACCGAAGCCCGGTTCCGCCGGTTATACGAGTTGGATCAGGGGTTGGATGTGACCTCAACGGACTAGGGGAACATTGCATTTTTAACGCCTAATCGTTACACTAAATAAGCAAACTTGGACCGTGTCAGGACTGCAAGCTGACACGGTCTTGTTAGATTTTTGATTGGAGGTTCGGCAATGTCGATTCAAGTGTTTTTAGAATTAGTGGAAGCAAAGGCGAAAATTGCGTCCGTGTTTCCCTTTTTTATGGGCCTGTACATTGCGAGTTACGTGTACGGCGTTGTAAACTGGCCGCTAGCGCTTACTTTTTTTGTGGCAATGCTCTTATTTAATATGGCGGTTGATGCGCACGATAATTATTCAGATTACCGCCACGCGACCAAGGAAGCGTCAACTTGGAAGCAACAGACTAACATCATCGGGGTCAATCACCTCTCAATGACGCTAATTCGCAATTTGATTATTTTATTGGCTGGTAGTGCTACGGTGCTAGGCCTGATTTTAGTGTTTGAAACCGGTTGGCCACTATTAGTGATGGGCGTGTTTTGTTTTGCAGTAGGGTATTTTTACGCGGCTGGGCCACGGCCAATTTCAACGACGCCGTTTGGGGAAGTCTTCTCAGGCCTCACGATGGGGTTCGTTATCACCTTGATTTCGGTCTACTTAAACATTCAGGCGGTGTTCACGATTGGCATCGGCGGTTTTTTACGGATCTTGTTGGCCTCTGGGATTGCGGTGTTTGCCATTAGTAACATTATGCTGGCGAACAATTTGTGCGATGCCGAAGAAGATAAACTCCTGAATCGTAAGACCATCGTCTACTACTTTGGCAAACCAGCGATGCTCAAGGTGCTGAGCGGGTGCTACGTTGCCGGTTACGTTTGCCTAGTGCTAAGCGTTTTTTGGCACAGTTTGCCTTACATGAGTCTCTTGGTGTTAGGCAGCATCCCACTGGTATTGAAAAACACCCGCCGATTCCAAGCTAAACAAGTCAAAAAAGAAACCTTTCGCTACATCGTGAAAAATGCCATTATTCTGGCGGTGTTTTGCATCGTCTTTATCGGGATCGGTACGCTACTAAACTGGTAGCTTGGTTAAAATTATCTCGATTTTAGCGATTCTTTTGGTTATACCCATTGAAAAGGCCGTTTTGTTTCGGGTACACTAAGGGTACAGTTAATCATCGGATGCTTGGACTTAATTAGGAGGAACTTATTCATGAAGTTACTAGAAGACCGGATCAAACGCGACGGAACCGTATTACCTGGTGAAGTGTTAAAAGTGGATAACTTTTTAAACCATCAAGTTGACCCACAATTGATGTACGAACTGGGTGGCGAGTTTAAGCGCCTCTTTGCGGATGAAGGCGTGACGCGGATCTTAACGGTGGAATCATCTGGGATCGCACCAGCGATGATGGCTGGTCTCCAGATGAACGTGCCCGTGGTATTTGCCCGGAAACACCGCTCATTAACGTTGACGGATAACCTTTATACCGCAACGGTTTACTCATACACCAAGCAAGTGAACAACGATATCAGTATCGACAAACGCTTCATTAAGCCAGACGATAAGGTTTTGATTATTGATGATTTCTTAGCAAACGGCCAAGCGGTTCAAGGCTTGTTGGAAATCGCTAAGGCAGCGAACGTCTCAGTTGCCGGGGTTGGGGTCGTTATCGAAAAACGGTTCCAAAAGGGCCACCAAATGGTCTTAGATCAAGGCATTCACCTGGAAGCATTAGCTAGTATCGCATCATTATCTGATGACGGCGTGACCTTCGCCAGCGACAACGATTAAAACGTGACGCTGACCCCGCTGTTGTCCTGAAATGGAGGGGGTACTGTGGGAACATTAGTGTTAATTTTTACCGTTAACTTTGTGTACATTACGTTAAATACGATTCGATTTATGCTGACGATGAAGGGCTATCGCAATCTGGCACCGTTGATCAGCATGGTCGAAATCACGATTTATGTGGTTGGCCTATCGCTGGTTTTAAACCGCCTAGATAATATCTGGAACATCATCGCCTATGCCTTAGGGTACGGTGTTGGCGTTCGAGTGGGCATCTGGGTTGAAGATAAGCTAGCGTTAGGGTATATTATGGCCACAGTCATCTTACCCAACACCGATAGTCCGTTACCGCAGATCCTGCGCAATAATGGTTTTGGGGTCACGCAATCTCGGGCGGAAGGCTTAGAAGGCGAGCGACTCGTCTTAGATATTTTGACGCCCCGTAATCAGGAGCGGCGACTTTATGCGTTAGTGAACGAGGCTGATGCGAAGGCGTTCGTGATTACGTACGAACCCAAATATATATCTGGCGGTTTTTGGGTCAAACGGGTCCGCAATCACCGCCAGAAGTGATTGAAATCCTAAGTTTTCGTAAAAGGCCTAGTGGTTTTCGGTAATATCGTTATAATCAAATTAGAGATAAAAACTGAATTAAGTAAGAAGGTAGTGAACGAATTTGGACAATCATGTTTTGTATCCAGGAGGCACCATCGGGGTTATTGGTAATAGCAGCAATGGCTCGATGATCGTCGCAGCTGCGCGGCAAGCAGGCTTTAACGTTGGTGCATACGGCGCAGACGAGACGAGTGAAATGCTACAATTAGCAGATTTTCGCATCGTTGGCGAACTGTCAGACCGCGAACGTTTAGAGGACTTTGCACAACGTTGTGATCTCGTCACTTACGATTCGGAACATCTTAGCCCGGCCGTTTTAGACGTTTTAGCTGACAAAACGGTGCTACCACAGGGATATGACTTACAAATGGTGATGCAAGATCGGTTGCTGGAACGCGCGTTTTATGAACAATTGAACGTTAACATCCCACCGTATGCCACCATCGTTAGCCTTGATGACATTTACCAATCGATTAACTCAATCGGCTACCCTGCCGTGTTGAAGCCGATTCAAAAGGATCTGCCCCACGGTGAAGAATTGCTGATCAAGACCCAAACGGACATTGCGCAGGCGGCTGGCTTGATGGACTGGGGGACTTACATCCTTGAATCAACGGTCAGCTACGCCCGGGAACTGGCGGTAACGGTCGCTCGGACACGTGATGGGGAAGCAACGCTATTTCCCGCCGTGCAGATCGAACGTCAAGATGGTCAGTTGAAGTGGGCTTACTTACCGGCTCAAATCGAACCCGATGTTCAAAGTGAATTGGATCGAATCTGTAACGAAATCGTGGCGAACGTGACCTACGTTGGCGTGTTTGAAGTTGACTTCATGCTGACGGCAAACAACGCGATCTACGTCAAGCAAATCGTACCAACCTTTGGCGAAGTCGGTCGGATCTTTGACCGAGCAACTTCGACCACGCAGTTTGAACAGCATTTACGCGCAATTGCCGGGTTGCCATTAAGTGACGTTGAGATCCTACGGCCAACCGTATTAGCAGCCTTCAAGAAGCGCCAACTCAATGCGATTCGGACGCAGTGGGTCATTAAGAAGAACTGGCATTTTTCTTATTACCAGCGGTATCAACAAACTACCAACGATGATGACCTTGTCGGCCACGTTTTGGTTCAGGGCGACGATGTTAACAAATTGCTCGAACAACTCGATGATACTGAAATCTGGTCAACACCGGCTTCAACGGATGAATCAGCTGAATAATTGACGCTTAGCTAGTGTTGTGAACGAAGCATCCATATTGTGGGTGCTTTTTTCGTTGTGGTCTGGGTTGGGTGCGATTTGGTTGTCGGCTGTTTGTCATCGCTTCGCTCGCCAAAGCCGCATAAAAGGCGGTACGCTCAGGCTACAAAATTCGGCGACACTTAAACTGATATTTCCAGGGTTCCTGAAGTTATAGAAACTTGTCAACCACGAGCTTTTTGGCTACCGCGCCGAATAGCCAGATAGGCTTCTGACTTCGTCGAGTCGTGCTGCGCGAGACTGAGAGCTGCATGCAAGGCAACATCGGTAAAACCGCCAGGCCCGGGCGCCTTCACCGATGTTGCCTTGCACACTGCTCTCAACCCGTCTCGCTCCGCACACTGTAATGATAATTTTTAGAAAAGCCCCAACAAAGTAGTTGATTTACACCCCAGAATAAGGGAAAATTTAAATGATGCGAAATAAGCGGATTAACGAATAGAGAGGATTGGATTAGGCGTGGCAGAACAGAGTTCACTATTAGCTAAATTAAATGATAAGCAACGAGAAGCCGTGGCGTACACGGAAGGGCCACTACTGATTATGGCGGGGGCCGGTAGTGGGAAGACCCGGGTACTGACTCACCGAATCGCCTACTTAATTGAAAAAGGCGTGATGCCTTGGCACGTGTTAGCCATCACCTTTACCAATAAGGCAGCTCGTGAGATGCGTGAACGGATCGTGAACTTACTGGGACCATCAGGTAACGATGTATGGGCATCGACTTTCCATGCGTTGTGTGTGCGGATCCTCCGGCGCTATGCTGATCGATTGGGGTATAACAAAGCCTTCACAATTGCTGATACCAGCGACCAACGGACGTTGATGAAGCGGGTACTTTCGGAATTGAACGTTGATCCGAAAAAGTTTGACCCACGCGCAATTTTATCGGCGATCTCAAACGCCAAAAACGAATTAAAAACGCCGGCACAACTGGCGCAAGAAGCTGGGTCGTTATTTGAAGAGATTACGGCGAAGGCCTATGCTGCCTACCAAAAGGCACTGCAACAAAACCAAGCCATGGACTTTGATGATCTCATCATGTTGACGATTCGGCTGTTTAAGGAAAATGCAGACGTCTTGGAAAACTATCAAGATAAGTTCCAGTACATTCACGTGGATGAATACCAAGATACCAACGATGCTCAGTATACGTTGGTCAACTTACTGGCTCAGAAGAACCAAAACCTGTGTGTTGTCGGGGATGCTGACCAAAGTATTTACGGTTGGCGTGGGGCCAATATGGAAAACATCATGAACTTTGAACGGGATTATCCGGATGCCCACGTCACGATGTTGGAACAAAATTACCGGTCAACCAAAACCATTTTGGATGCCGCTAACGAAGTCATTCAAAACAACGATAATCGGCGGGATAAGAACCTTTGGACCGATAATGGTCAGGGTGAGCCGATCAGTTACTACCGTGGCCAAAGTGAAAATGACGAATCCCGTTACGTGGTCTCATCAATTCAGCGATTAATGCGCGAAAAGCACTATACTTACGGCGACTTTGCAATTCTGTACCGAACCAACGCGCAGTCCCGGGTAATGGAAGAAACGCTGGTTAAAGCTAACGTGCCTTACACGATCGTTGGTGGTCACAAGTTCTACGACCGAAAAGAAATCAAGGACTTACTGGCCTACTTAACATTGGTGGCCAATTCGGCTGATGCCATTAGTTTGGAACGGGTGATCAACGAACCTAAGCGGGGGATTGGTTCCGGTAGTTTAGACAAATTACGCCAGTTTGCCAACGAGAATGGCTGGACCGAACTTGAAGCCGCGATGAACGTTGAATTGGCTGGGAACATTACTAGCCGCGCTCGAGGGGCCATCGGCGATTTTGGGATGACCATCAAACGGTTGCAGGAATACGCCAAGGACAGTACGGTGACGGATTTAACCAACCAAATTTTAGAAGTTTCTGGCTATAAAAAGGCGCTCCAAGTGAACCAAAGTTTGGAATCTGAAACTCGACTTGAAAACATTGAAGAATTCTTGTCCGTGACGAAGAAGTTTGACGATGGGTTTGATGAAGAAGCCAGTGAATCTGGTAGCCGAATCGTTGATTTCTTAGCGGATCTGGCGCTTGTGTCTGATCAAGATGACGTGGAAGAACAACCGGCTCAAGTCACGTTGATGACGTTGCATGCAGCGAAGGGGTTGGAATTCCCAGTGGTCTTCTTGATTGGTCTTGAAGAAGGGATTTTCCCACTTAGTCGGGCAGCGGCTGAAAACGATGAATTGGAAGAAGAACGGCGGTTAGCTTACGTGGGCATCACCCGGGCCAAGCAAAAGTTATTCTTGACCAACGCGTTCTCCCGGATGCTGTATGGTCGCACGCAACGCAACCCAGAATCGCGGTTTATTGATGAGATTCAACCAGAATTGTTGCACAGTGAAAATCGGGTTGATCCAGGTACGCAACGGTCATCAGTGCAAACGCCATTTGATCGGCGGACGGCTTCGGCCACGGCGACGACTTATCAACGACCAACTCGCGCAACTCGTTCAAGCAGTTCAGCAGTCAGTCAAGGGACTGGCGCAGACAAACAGGTTTGGCATTCTGGTGATAAAGTGACCCACAAGAAGTGGGGTGTCGGGACCGTGGTGAAGATTTCTGGCACCGGTGAGGACACTGAATTAGACATTGCGTTCCCACAAGAGGGCGTGAAGCGGTTATTAGCCGCCTTTGCGCCAATCACACGGGTCAACAAGTAACGGAGGTGAGCGTCAATCATGGCAGATTCAATTGAAACGTTAACGAAGGCTGAGGCTGAAGCGTTAGCTACCGAATTACGACCGAAACTCCGCCAATGGGGTGAGGCGTATTATACGAGCGACGCACCAACGGTTGAGGACTCGGTCTATGATCAGCAGTACGCACAGCTAGTAGCAATCGAAGAGAAGTATCCGGATTTGATCACCCCAGATTCACCAACCCAAAACGTTGGTGGGGCGATTTCGACTGACTTTTCAAAAGTGGCCCATGACATTCCGATGCTTTCTTTGGGGGACGTGTTCTCTAAAGAAGAGTTGATGGACTTTATTGACCACATTACCGAAAATGAAACTGGCGATTATAACTGTGAACTGAAAATCGATGGTCTAGCGATTTCGTTGCAGTATGAAGACGGCGTCCTGGTTCAGGGATCAACACGGGGGAACGGCCTAATTGGCGAAGATATTACCGCGAATTTGAAGACGATTCCATCGATTCCAACGAAACTGACACGACCATTGACGATCGAAGTTCGGGGCGAATGTTACATGCCTAAGCAGTCGTTTCTAGATTTAAATGCCAAACGAGAGGCTGAGGGAAAACCGGTATTTGCCAACCCTCGAAACGCCGCTGCTGGGAGCTTACGGCAGCTAGATACCCGAGTTACCGCCGAACGGAAATTAAGTACCTTTATGTATAACGTGGCGGATTATGAACCATTAACGTCACGGACCCAGAGCGGGATGCTTGACGAACTGGCTGAACTTGGGTTCACAACGAATCCAACGTATCGCGTGGTGAAAGATGAAGCTGACGTGGACGCGTTCATTGACTACTATACACAGCGACGTGATGATTTGGCTTACGGCATCGATGGTATCGTGGTCAAAGTCAATTCGTTACCGATTCAACGGCAAATGGGGGCCACGGTCAAGGTACCGCGCTGGGCAATTGCCTACAAGTTCCCGCCGGAAGAAGCGGCAACCATCGTCCGTGATATTGAATGGACGGTTGGCCGGACGGGGGTTGTGACCCCAACGGCCATCATGGATCCGGTGCAACTTGCTGGAACCACGGTTTCACGAGCCTCGCTGCACAACCCAGATTACTTGCAGGAAAAGGATATTCGGTTGGGTGACACCGTCATGTTGCATAAGGCTGGCGATATCATTCCAGAAATTTCGAACTATTTACCAGCTAAACGGCCAGCGGATAGCGTTGCGTATGTGATCCCAACGCATTGTCCATCTTGTGGGGCGGAACTGGTGCATTTAGATGACGAAGTTGCCCTGCGATGCATCAATCCGCGTTGTCCAGCACAATTGGCCGAACAGATGACCCACTTTGCGTCTCGAAACGCCATGAACATTGACGGTCTCGGACCACGGATCATTGGGCAGTTATTTGATAAAGCCTACGTGACCGATGTGGCCGACTTATACAAACTGACCTTCGACCAACTGGTGACGTTAGACAAGTTTGGTGAGAAATCCGCTAATAATTTATTAAATGCACTCGATAACAGTCGCAATAATTCGCTGGAACGCTTATTATTTGGATTAGGGATCCGGCATGTCGGCAATAAGGCTGCTAAGTTGATTGCGGCTCAGTTCAAGACGATGACAGCGATTATGGCAGCCCAGCAGGATGAGATTGCGGCAATTGACTCCGTTGGCGAGACGATTGCTGACAGTTTAGTCACGTATTTTGGCAACGTTGAGGTTCAGCAATTGATTCAAGAATTAGTTGATCAAGGCGTTAACATGACCTATACGTCTGCACCGGCCGAAGAAGTGCCAACGACAGGCTTCTTTGCGGGCAAGCGGGTCGTGTTAACGGGTAAATTGACCACGATGACCCGACCAGACGCTGCGGCTTGGTTAGAATCACAGGGCGCAACGGTGACGGGCAGTGTATCGAAGAAAACTGATTTGGTCATTGCAGGAACGGATGCGGGTAGTAAACTCACTAAGGCGGAATCATTAAACGTGCCAGTTTGGGATGAAGCCCAGTTCGCGGCCGAAATGGCGGATCCAAAAGCGTCAGAAAATGGAGGAAAGATTGGCAATGAGACGAGTTAAAGCACTAATTGCAGTGGCCGTGTGTGGCTTATTTTTGAGTGCTTGTGGTAACCTAGGGAGTTCTTCAGGTACCTCAACGAGTACAACTTCAGGCAAGGGTACCCAATTAACCGGGGAAGCCTCTTCGGGCGAGTATCAAGGGGTCATTAAAAACGGTAAGTACGTGACCAGTAAGTCACGGGGCGTTAACGTCTCCCAAAACGATAATCAGTACAACTTAAAGAGTTTTGAAAGTGGCTTATTGGACGTGTCCAAGAAGGTCTTTTCAACGAACAAATACGTCTTCCAAGAAGGCCAATACCTGTCAACCAACACGGTTCAAAACTGGTTGAACCGGAAGTCAAAGTCGAATCCAACCGGCTTGAACCCCGTCAACAACGGTAAGCTGGGTGCAACGACGCGGAATCCAATGTACTTGCAACAGATGGAAGAACAGGATTTCATGAAGGAAAGCGGTAAGAAATTGACTCTTTCTGGCGTCACGGTTGGGTTAGGGTTGAATTCGATTGACTACTACGAAAAGAAGAGTTACGGGGCAACTTACGAAACCCATATTAGTAACGCAACGATCAAGCGCGAAGGGGCTAAAATTGCCAACCAAGTGCTCGCACGGATGCGTAAGAAGCCAGCATTGAAGAACGTGCCGATCACCATTGCGCTATACAAACAAGCGGCTAATGATAGCTTGATTGGTGGGACATTCTTTGCCTACTCCGTCAACAAGGCGGGAACGACGAAGGTTAGCTCGTGGAAGTCCGTTAACCAGAAGAACTACGTTTACCCAACGACGTCATCGAGCGCCAAAACGGGTAACTCAAACGATGCCAGCGCCTTTGATAACTTCAAGACGCAAATCGAAAACTTCTTCCCGAACTTGAGTGGGGTCACCGCTCAAGCCCAATACACGGACAAGCAGTTATCAGGCATGAACGTCAGCATCACGACGCAGTTCTACAGCCAAACGGAAATTATCAGCTTCACGCAGTATCTCCAACAAGCAGCGCAAAAGTACCTCCCATCAGGCGCACCAATTGACATTACGGTGAAGTCGGCGGATGGTATTCAGAGCTTCTTGAGTCGGGATAGTGGGGCGAAGAAGTTTACGGCGCATGTGTTTAATTCGTATTAGAGCGTAAAACGAAGCGGTTAAAGCGCGGCGTATAAGGCGTCCCCTGCAATACCACCCGGTTTTGGGGTGGTATTGCAGGGGACGCCTTATACATAGCGCTTTGCTTCGGTTTACGCGTTTCGGCGCGGTGGCCAGAAAGTGAGCAGCTGACAAACTTCAGTCAGGTGACGAAACCCCAAGAAAAATTAGTCCATACTGAGCCGAAACAAACGTAGTAGCAATGAGCGTGGCCAGTTGCACTCAGAAAAAGTGCACAGCATGCCAGACACCTTACGAGCAACGCTTTGCTTCGGTTGACGCTTTGGGGCGTCGCCAATTGCACTCGAATAACCTGCGAGCAAGACCGAGCACCTAACGTGTAAGATATTGTCTCGAATCGTCACTTACGATTAAGCAACAGACAGTTAAAATGCGCCAATCAATCATTTCCAACCACCACCAAACCACCCAAACTGAAACCGCTCTTACCAAAAACACCAACAATTTATATTCTTCAATCTCCAGACTTGTGTTAAAATAATTTCTGTGTAGCGTTAAAATTAACGAATAACGCAGAAAACTTGTGAAAGAGGGAAACTTGATGGCTAGCCGAATTGATCAAGAACAAGTCCAACACGTAGCATCGTTGGCAAAGCTCGATTTAAACGCCGACCAGTTGGCGTATTTTACGACCCAATTGGATGACATTATCGGGTTATTTGAAACCTTAAGTGAAGTTGATACGGAAGGGGTCGAACCTACTTCTAGTGTGAGCGACCAAATTAACGTCATGCGTGAAGACGTTGCCGACAACTGGGGTCAACGTGACGCCTTGTTGGCAAACGCACCAGAAGCCGAAAACGGCTATATTAAAGTGCCTGCAATTATTGATGAAAGTGAGGGTGAGTAGACCCGATGAACTACTTTGGACAAGATTTGACGACGTTGCATGATGACCTCGTCAACAAGAAAATCACCGTCACTGACTTAGTGAAGGCCACTTTTGATAACATCGATGCAACTGACCCTGAAGTGAACGCCTTCTTGAACTTGAACCGAGAAGCTGCGTTAGCGAAAGCAGCTGAATTAGATGAAAAGGGAATCGATGCTGATAACGTCTTATCAGGGATTCCATTGGCAATTAAGGACAACATCGTCACTAAAGGCTTGACCACAACGGCCGCTTCCAAGATGTTGGAAAACTTTGTGCCAGTTTACGACGCAACGGTGATGCAACGCTTGAACGCCAAGGACGTCATCAACGTTGGGAAGACCAACATGGATGAATTTGCCATGGGTGGCTCAACTGAAAACTCAGCCTTTAAGATCACTAAGAACGCTTGGGATCACGAAGTCGTTCCTGGTGGGTCATCAGGTGGTTCTGCTGCGGCAGTTGCTGCTGGTGAAGTTGTGGCCGCTTTGGGTTCTGATACCGGTGGTTCGATTCGCCAACCCGCTTCATTTAACGGGATCGTTGGGATGAAGCCAACTTACGGCCGAATCTCACGTTGGGGCTTGATTGCCTTTGGTTCAAGTTTGGATGAAATTGGCCCAATGACTCGGACCGTTAAGGATAACGCCATTTTACTTTCAGCAATCGCAGGGCATGACGAACGTGATTTAACCACGTCAACTAAGGATGT
The DNA here is from genome assembly GCF_054785195.1 of Secundilactobacillus muriivasis. Lineage (NCBI taxonomy): Bacteria > Bacillati > Bacillota > Bacilli > Lactobacillales > Lactobacillaceae > Secundilactobacillus > Secundilactobacillus muriivasis. The sequence continues at coordinate 25,403 of NZ_BAABMI010000003.1, forward strand.
GCCTGATTTTGCTGCGGAATTAAACGATCAAACCAGCGTTAAGGGCATGAAGATCGGTTTGCCAAAGGAATTCCTTGGCGAAGGGGTCGACCAAGACGTGAAGGATGCCATTTTGGCAGCCGCTGACAAATACCGCGAATTAGGCGCTACGGTGGACGAAGTTTCCTTGCCACATAACAAGTACGGTGTGGCAGCCTACTACATCATCGCCAGTTCCGAAGCCTCATCTAACCTCCAACGGTTCGATGGGATTCGTTACGGCCACCGGGCCCAAGACGTAAAGAACTTGGAAGACGTTTACGTGAAGTCACGGACTGAAGGTTTCGGCGATGAAGTTAAGCGTCGGATCATGTTGGGGACGTTCTCCCTTTCAGCTGGGTTCTACGATGCCTACTTCAAGAAGGCTGCCCAAGTACGGACGTTGATCATTAACGACTTCAAGGCCGTTTTGAAGGATCACGACTTCATCATGGGACCAGTTGCCCCAACGCCAGCCTACAAGATTGGCGAGGAAGTTTCTGATCCAATGACGATGTACATGAACGATATTTTAACCATCCCAGTTAACCTTGCCGGTTTACCAGGGATGTCAATTCCTGCTGGTTTCTCAAACGGGTTACCTGTTGGGATGCAATTGATCGGTCGGCCATTCGATGAAAGCACGCTTTACAAGGCGGGTTACGTCTTCGAACAAGCCACTGATTTTCATAACCAAACACCAAACCAAGGGGGCCAAAACTAATGAACTTTATCACAACCATTGGGCTTGAAGTCCACGTTGAATTAAAGACGAACTCTAAGATCTTTAGTCCATCCCCCGTTGAATTTGGGGACGATCCTAACGCTAACACCAACGTCATTGACTGGGGCTATCCTGGGGTCTTACCAGCAACCAACAAGGGCGTTGTTAAGAGCGGTATCATGGCTGCGTTAGCCTTACACGCCAGCGTTGAACCACACACGCACTTTGACCGGAAGAACTACTTCTACCCGGATAACCCAAAGGCGTACCAAATTTCACAATCCGACAAACCATTGGCACACGATGGCTGGATCGAAATTGACGTTGACGGCGAAAAGAAGAAGATTGGGATCGCTGAGATGCATATCGAAGAAGATGCCGGGAAGAACACCCACGAACGTGACTATTCCTACGTGGATTTGAACCGTCAAGGCACGCCATTGATCGAAATCGTGTCGAAGCCTGAAATCGCCTCACCAGACGAAGCCTACGCTTACCTAGAAGCTTTGCGTCAACGGATTCAATTTACTGGGATCTCCGACGTGAAGATGGAAGAAGGCTCGATGCGGGTCGACGTTAACATTTCGATCCGTCCAGCCGGCCAAAAGGAATACGGGACTAAGACTGAGTTGAAGAACTTGAACTCCTTCAACTACGTTCGTAAGGGCTTGGCCTTTGAAGAACAACGTCAACAACGCGTCTTGATGTCTGGCGGCGAGATTCAACAAGAAACCCGTCGTTTTGATGAAACGACCGGCCAAACGATCTTGATGCGGGTCAAGGAAGGCTCTGACGATTACCGTTACTTCCCAGAACCTGACTTGCCAGCCTTGAACATTTCTGATGACTGGATCAACGAAATTGGGAGCGAAATGCCAGAAATGCCTGGTGATCGTCGCAAGCGTTACATCAACGAGCTTGGCTTGAGTGATTACGATGCCATGGTCTTGACGCAAACCAAGGAAATGTCTGACTTCTTCGATGCTACTGTGAAGTTGGGTGCGGATGCCAAATCAGCCGCTAACTACTTGCAAGGGGACGTTAACGCGTTCTTGAACGACAAGCATGCTGACTTGCAAGACACTGACCTGACGCCTGAAAACTTGGCTGGCATGATCAACTTGATCACTGACGGCACGATTTCAAGCAAGATGGCCAAGAAAGTCTTCAAGGCAATCACTGAAGGTAAGGAACCAAAGGCCTTCGTTGAAGAAAAGGGCTTGGTTCAATTATCAGATCCCGCGCAATTACAACCAATCATCGATGACATCTTAGCCAACAACGCGCAATCTGTTGAAGACTTTAACAATGGGAAAGACCGGGCCGTTGGGTTCTTAGTGGGTCAGATCATGAAGCAAACCCACGGGAAAGCTAACCCGAAAGTCGTTAACCAATTGTTGATGGCTTCCCTTAAGAAGTAAAATTTTTCGGAACAAATACTGGAGGAAACGCTTATGCGTAAACGGGCGCGGGTGATTTATAATCCTTCTTCTGGCCGTGAAGCCTTAAAGAAGGATTTGATCGATATCTTAGGTGTCTATGAACAGGCTGGTTATGAAACAAGCGCGTACGCGACAACGCCAGCGCCTAACTCTGCACGTGACGAAGCGGAGCGTGTAGCCCGCGACGGTTTTGACCTCGTCGTTGCGGCGGGCGGCGATGGCACCATTAACGAAGTCGTTAACGGGTTAGCCGGGTTGAAGAGACGGCCGATGATGGCCATTATTCCGGCCGGCACCACTAACGACTACGCGCGAGCCTTGAAGATCCCACGTGAGGATCCCTTGGCAGCTGCCAAAGTCGTGCTCAAGCAACAAACGATCAAAATGGATATTGGGCAAGCCGGCAAAAACTACTTCGTCAACATTGCGGGTGGTGGTCGACTGACCGAATTGACGTATGAAGTGCCATCTCAGTTAAAAACGCTGTTTGGCTACTTAGCGTACTTGGTGAAGGGGGCCGAACTGTTACCCCGAATCCGGCCGTTTAAGATGGATCTGCGTTACGATGGTGAAACCTATAATGGTGAAGCCTCAATGTTCTTCTTGGCACTGACCAATTCGATCGGTGGCTTTGAACAAATCGTTCCGGATGCCTCGTTAAATGACGGCAAGTTTACCATGATCATCGTCAAGACCAGCAATTTAGCAGAAATTCTGCATTTGCTGACTCTGGTGTTGAACGGTGGTAAGCACATCAACGATCCTCGGATCATTTACCGCAAAGTGCGTAAAGTTGATGTGAAGCCGGTTGAAGATTCCCGCATCATGATCAATCTTGATGGGGAATACGGTGGTGATGCACCAATGACGTTCTTGAACTTGAAACAACACATCGAAATTGTGGCGAACCTTGATGACATTCCAGACGATGCAGTGGAAGCTGAAAGTCAGGAATTGATTGAAGCGGAGCGCAAGTTCGTTCAGGGTGTTTCGGAGTTACCAGAAGATCAAGAATCAACGAAAACTGAGTAGTTAACAGGAATCAGTATCAATTTGAAGGGTTTTGCTGTATGATGGTTCAGGCAGCAAAACCTTTCTTTAGTTAAGCAAATAGGAGAATTAAATGAAAATACAAGCACCAGTAAGTAAAAATGAAACCTACACCGGCGACGTTGTGGACGTCACGTACGAGGGCTTAGGGGTTGTCAAAGTTGATAACTACTCCCTGTTCGTCACCAACGCGTTACCTGGTGAAAAAGTGAAGTTCGTTGTGACCAAGGTTGGCAAGAGCTTTGGCTTTGCGCGGGTTCTTGAACACCTGACCAAGTCACCAGACCGGGTTGAGATTCCAGCCAAAGACCGGAAACTCGCTCAAGCTGGGATCGCGCCATTACAACACATGACCTACGACGCTCAATTGCGTTTCAAGCAACACCAGATTCAATCCTTGTTAAGCAAAGGCAAGTTAGACTTAACGGTTAACGAAACCATTGGCATGGAAACCCCATACCACTACCGCAACAAGGCTCAAATCCCGGTTCGGTTAGTTAACGGTGAGCTAGAAACTGGCTTCTTCCGCCAACACACCCATGATTTGGTGCCATTGGAAGACTTTTACATCCAAGATCCTCGGATCGATAAGGCCATCGTAATCGTTCGCGACATTTTACGCGGGCAAGGGTTGACCCCTTACGACGAACGGACTCACCGGGGCATCGTGCGAAATATCATGGTGCGTCAGAGTTACTACGAAGACGAAATGATGATTGGCTTGATCACCAACTCGCACACCTTGCCACACGCCAAGGAGATTGTCGCTGAAATCGTTGATGCTTTACCAAACATCACCAGCATCATTCAAAACGTTAACAGCCGCCCAACCAACGTTATCATGGGACCCATCACCAACGTGCTTTACGGCGAACCAGTGATCCATGATTCGTTGTTAGGAAACCGGTTTGAAATTTCGGCCCAATCGTTCTACCAAGTGAACCCAGTCCAAACGGAAAAATTGTATCAACTTGCAATTGACCGGGCTGGCTTAACAGGGAACGAAACCGTGATCGATGCCTACTGTGGTATCGGGACGATTTCCCTTGCGATGGCTCGCCACGCCAAGGAAGTTTACGGTGTCGAAGTCGTCTCAACCGCCGTTGAAGACGCTAAGAAGAACGCTAAGTTAAACGGTTTGACCAATACCCACTTTGAAACCAACAAGGCCGAATACCAAATGGCCGAATGGCAAAAGCAGGGCTTGAAGCCGGACGTCATCGTTGTGGATCCACCACGTAAGGGCTTGGACGCAACCTTGATCGAAAGTGCAGCCGCAATGGCGCCTAAGAAGATCGTTTACGTTAGCTGTAACCCATCGACCTTAGTTCGGGATATCCAACGTTTCGCTGAAGTTGGCTACCACGTAACCGAACCAATCCAGCCCGTTGATCAATTCCCACAAACGCCACATATTGAATCAGTGACGTTGTTGGAACGGGACTAATTAGTTTTGAATTAGCACTGACAGTTAATTGCTGTTGGTGCTTTTTTTGTTGTCGCTTGTGTCCAGCGTAAGTGTGTTTAGTTTGTGAAGTTCGGTGATTCTGGTCTTCTATATTGGGAGGATGCCGCGGGAGGCTACGGCGCTATGCGGGGACTGGAACGCAGTGGCCAGCCTACGAGCTAGGAATGGGCAAAAACCGCCCATGCCGGATCTCTCCGGACTGGCGTATGACTAAAGCACTCGCACCCCGAACCCCACGGGGCACGACTGCTTAAGTCATACCGACACTGCTGAGCCCCGCGCGCCTCCGCCTCCCGCTACATGGTGCGCTGTCGGAAACTTAACTGCTACCTACAACAATCTGCAGTTGACGGAACTGCGTAATGGCAACGTTAGACAATTACTTGACAACTGCAGACGCGTAACCGCAATGGACCAACGATCGTGTGAAACTAATCTGCCAGTTATGCGCTACGTTCACGTAACCTTACTACAATTGCGCTGATATTCAGCCATCGCAATATAAATCGCTGATTGCTGATCAATCTGGACGTTTGTCGAATCAACGTCAGTCGTTGTAATCCCGTGACCGAACGTACAGTTAAGCGCTTGAGATGATCTGCAATGGCGACCAATTGCGCAATATGAGATTCCGGTCAGCGGCTAGGTGGATGCTGTGTCGCGATGATTGGTGGTTGTTGGTGTCCTTCCGACAACCGCCAATCATCGGGGACAAATGTAAGACTCGTATGGATTTGGGCGAGGCTTACATTTGAGGTCTGAGACCGCCCTTTGGCTCAGACCGGCCCCACAGCAGGAACCTAGTCGCTGACCGGAATCGTAAATCCACGCAAATCATCGCACTTCATAAGCTAAACAGAAGAATGTTTACGCTGGACACAAACGTAACCTTATACTCCAATAGAACAGTTTTGTATCGTAATGCGGTATACTAAAACTAGTAAATGTTAAGGTCAAGAAAGGCGGTCATTTGACATGCAAGCATGGGTATTACAGAATCAATCAGATAAGCAATTAAGTGCGTTAAAGTGGCAGGCTGTCCCACAGCCGGTGCCAGCAGATGATGAGGTGTTGGTGAAGGTTCACGCGAACGGGTTAAATCCAGTGGATTACAAACTTGTTGAGGGTGGGGTTGCCAGTTGGACATATCCTCACGTGATTGGGTTAGATGTTGCTGGTGAAATTGCAGCAATTGGCTCGAGCGTGACTGATTTTCAGATTGGTGACCGGGTATTTTACCACGGCGATTTGGCACGACAGGGTGGCTTTGCGGAATACGTGACGACTAAGGCTGACGTTGTTGCACAGTTACCGGAAAAATTGTCGTACGAACAGGGCGCTGCATTACTGTGTGGTGCGATGACTGGGTATCAAGCATTTTATCGGAAGGCTAATTTAACTAATGTTCACACCGTGTTGGTTCACGCTGGTGCCGGTGGGGTTGGCGGCATTGTGATTCAACTTGCCAAGGCAGCTGGTAAGACGGTCTACACGACGGTTTCGAAGGGCAAGCAGGCGTTCGTTAAACAGTTTGGGCCAGATGAAATGATCGATTACCATGCCACTGATGTGACTGAGGCCATTAAGCAACTCACTGACGGGTTGGGCGTCGATTTAATTATTAACTCGATTGGTTCGGCTGAGGCAACCAAGGATTTGGAACGAGTGGCCTATAACGGGTGCGTGGTTACGATTGATGGTCAACCGGATATCAGTCAGACTGATGCGTTAGACCGTGGGGTTGGCATTTATAGCCTTAATCTTGGTGGCGCACATCGTAGTGGTAATCCGGTCCAACGACACGATTTAGCCGTAATGGCTGAAGCTTTGGGTCAGCTCACTGCGGCAGGTCAATTGGACCCGATGATCGAACGCATTTTACCAGTCTCGGCCGTTCCAGAGGGGCTACAGATGCTTAAGGATCATCAAGTTACGGGTAAGTTAGTTGTGAGTTGGGACGACGGTCAAACAGAAAGCAAATAATTCCTAAAATTGGGGAGTCTTGGGGTATCATTAGAATGCTAATATGGCTATAATGAGAACTAATTAAAACCACATTGGGGGAGCACGGATGTTAGAGAATCTATTGGCTGTCATTAAAGAAGAGGGCGTCACCGAGCAACTGTATCACGGGTTGGTAGGCGTCGAGATCGAAGAAAATCGAATTGATAAGCTGGGCCGATTAAGTCGTCGGCCACATCCAGAGGAGTTTGGTTTGCGGGTCTATCACCCGTACTTACAATCGGATTTTGCCGAGGCCCAAACTGAGATTATCACGGATCCCAATCCGACTATTGGCGGGGTTCTTGATCAACTCGATACATTGCAGACGGTCGTTTACCGGTCACTACAGGGCGATGATCGCATCTGGCCATTAAGTATGCCACCCATGGTGTCAACGGAAGACATCGACTTTATCAAGGCGCACTTTGAGCGACCAAAGTACCAAAAGTACCGAGACTATTTAACGGTCAAATACGGCGTGCAACCCAAAATCATCACCGGGGTACACCTGAATTACAGTATTCCAGACCCGGTGATCAACCGGTTGTACACCCACTATCAAGACCAGTTTGAGCGCGTCGTTGATTTTCGAAACGCGCTTTACTTCCGAATGGCGCAGAACTTTGTGCTGAATCGCTGGTTGACGACGTACCTATTTGGCGCCTCACCAGTTGCTGAAAAGGGCTTCTTTGATCAGATGCCAGCAGAACTGGCGCAACCAGTTCGAAGTATTCGTAATAGTCATTACGGCTATGCCAACAAAGTTTCCGATGGTGCAGACATGACAATCTACCAGTCGCTACCACACTTTGTTGACCGGTTGAGTCAGTTGATCGATGATGGCACGTTGTACGACCAAGCGGAATTTTATGGCCCGGTTCGGCTACGTGGCAATGCTAATTTAAAGGATGATTTGACCAAAGGGATTCGTTACCTTGAGTACCGATCGATTGATACGACGCCGTTTCAATCAAATGGTATTAGTCGGCATGCGCTGTATTTCATGAAACTATTAGCGTTGTATGCATTAGTGACCCCGGTCGATGATGACCAAATTGTGGCGCAGTTACAACAAGCTGAGTTAGATAATGAACGGGTTGCGCTGGAAAATCCACTAGAACCATCGTCTAAAGCCGAGGATGGTCACCAACTGTTTATTAATCTCCATGACTTGGCGGTTGAACTCAATGCCCATAGCGAGCAATTAGCGGCCATTGATGACTTTTCAGAAGTCATGAGTCACCCAGAATTGACCCCAGCGGCGAAATTAGTCGGTTACTTAGAGGATGGTAGTTTAATGCCGTTTGCCATTAAGCGTGCCGCGGAGTGGAAGGCGGCCCGAGTTGGTGCGGATGATTTGCTGCCAAGGTTGTCGTTGATGCCAGTTCGCGCACAGGAATTGGTCTTCCGGGCCATTCAACTGGGGATTCGTTACTATGCGGTTCGAGACGAACATGGCGAAATTATGTTGATGCTGACATTTGATGAGTTGACGCAGGTGGTGTCGACGGATCATATTCCGGATGAACCAGCGACTGAGTATTTGAAGCGCTTGTTCCCGGAGCTGGAGATTGAGAAACACTAGCGAGAGAAAATAGGTTTAGGGACATTAATAACCGTAGATTTCTATCTTAGAAGTCTGCGGTTATTTTAGTAGCCGATGCATCGGCCTGTGTCGGATTAGTTGAGTGAAAAATAACGTTGTTGAAATATAAAGACGTTATTTGATTTATGTTACTTTGTTAACAAAAGTAATATCATTAACTATATAGATAAAAGCGGGGTTATACATCAAATAGTGATTGACGATGGTGGTCGACCATTATAAAATGAATATGATTTAATTATAATTAGAATATAAATTGCTCAGCCCAACCCACTTTGAGCAGGTGAGTTGGTGACACGACCCGGACAGGAGAGAGACCTGTTGGGGTCGTTTTGCGTTTTTTAGGGAGATTTTGAGCGGAGGCATTCAGAATGCAGATTACGAAACGGCTGATGACCACCATCCTAGTATGCGATGCAGTGCTATTAGGGACGATGGTGAGCGCGCATCAAGCCAAAGCAGCAACAGCGGTCGATAGCGTTACGCAGGAATCGACTGTGGCAAATCAAGATACATCAGAAGCAACGTTGACGGCGAGTGGGGATTCGTCGTTGACACCCAAAGAAAACGCTAATCAAAATGATACAAGTGCGGAAACAGTGGGTAAGGAGCAACCAACCACCTCAGCTAAGACAGCAACGGGTAGTGAACCCGGCGCCAGTGATACGGCTAAAACCGTCACTGATCCGCAAAACGATGAGGATTCATCTGAAAATCAGCAAGATGCTGACAGTGATGCGAATCCAATCAAGTCCGTAGACGACCAAAACGACCAGCAGAAGTCGCAACTGAACGCGGATGCCCAAAAGGCAACGCAGCCAAACGTGACACTGACGGCAGTTAACAGTAGCGTGCAGGCCGGTGCTGACGCGAGTTTTACGTTAACGGTCAGTGTGCCGGGTGACATCACACCAGCCAAGGATCAACAGTTGGTGGTGCAATTACCAACCAACTTTGATTTGGATCCCGATACCGATTTAGCAATTGCTGATGTGACGCCAACTACCGATGATGTTAACCGAACCGTGACCTATGATTTTGGCAATACATTACCGGGTACTAGTTTGTCCAAACAGTTTTCGTTGACGACTGCCGGTCAACCGTTGGCCAACAACACTGAATTGACGCTGGGAACCCAATTGCTGTTTGACAAGCAGGTTGTGGCCGAAGCGACTCAGAGTGTGGTGGTGGTGACGAAGGCGGAGTTGGATGTTAGTAATACCCTAGTCGGTATTATTCAGTCCGATGCGGATGGCAATCCCGAGATTGATAGTGATGGTAATAAACTGATAAGGCCTGATCTTATCACGGGAACTCCAGATGACTATGCTATTTATCAAGCCACTATAACGGTTCCTAAAGTACTGGGACAGGCTTATTTGGCGCCTGGTTCAGTCATTGCACTCAACGTCTATCTACCAAGTGAGATGATGTGGACAACTTGGCAAAATGGGCCGACAGTTGCGCATCTCGTGGATGACGATAACCAGATTATTTCTAATGCGTTGCAATTTCAGTTTACCGCACCAAGTTATGAAGAGCAGGAAGCTAATGTAACTAAAAATGGTAGTTTGTTCTCGATGGACTATTTGTATATTACTCAGTTATCCCAGAATGTTGAACCGGGGACGCAATTAACTGTCGTCACTCAAGCTGGTGCGACGACGATGGATGGGGATACCGTTGCCTCTCAACAAATTGGAACCCAGATGACGGTGGCGGAAAAGTTAGCGGATCAGACAATCACAGAACGCGAAGGTGAATTTCACTATACTCAAACCTATGCCTCGCCCACGAAACAGATTACACCGGATGGGACGCTTCAATTTACCGCGAGAATTAGTGCGGGTTATGCCCTCTATTTTAATGATAGTAGGTATTCAGCGTTTACAGGACATGATGCCAGTGATGCTGCAATCAGCAAATTTATCATCAATTATATGGTAGATCCGCATTTAAATGCTGACCTGATGTTTCTCAGTGATCCGGTAGAGGATCATGGGAATGGCTTTAGCACGCTACAGACCTTACCGAAGTTCGATTTATACGTTAAGTATCAAGATGACGATCAATTTGAAGCAACTAGTTTGAAAGGCTATACTGCTGGGGCGGTTGATTTGAACCAGTATGTGGATAATAATCGTGGCGTTGAACAACTGCAATTGGTCTTTACAACAATTCCGAATGGTATGTCATACTACAATGGTGTTGGGTTTCAACTGTCACCTAAATCGGGATACTATGGTACCGTAACGAGTGATTGGACAGTCGAAGTTGGCGGACTGGTTTACGGTGGCTATTACGATATTCTTTACAGTAAGGACGGCGCAACGGTTTTACCGGGAAGCTATGACACTGGCGACACGGAGAAGGATGTTGGGAAAGACTATAATGAAATTCATTTAGCAGAAAGTGGTTGGTCTGGTGAAGAACTAGTAGACGAGGTTGCAACCAGAAAGTCGATCATGGCATCCCAAAGCGCCGAAATCGTCAGACCCGCCGAATCTGCCGCCATCATTAACGAAAATGCGACCTTTGCGAAGGCCGATAACGGTGTTGTGAACGAAGGCGACAATCAGCTTCAAATTAGCATTAGTAATGACGAAGTTGCCACCGACTACCTTACTGGCGTTACCACGTCAGTTGTCTTACCAAAAGGGGTCAGCTATAACGGTAACGTTGCCGGTGTTCAAGTGCTGGATTCCAACTATCAAGGGACTGGTCAAACGCTACTGGGCATTACTTGGGCCAATGACGCCATCACACCAGGCCGTGCGAACACGGTCAGTCTACCAGTAACGGTTGCCGCAGTCAGTGGCTTGAACCAACTCAGCATTGGCGTTTACAGCAACGTTGATGGCGATACCGCTACGGCACTCAACAGTGATCAATTGGATGCCACAGTACCGGTGATTGCCGGAAACTATGATTTCTTGGATGCCAATCGATTAGCCTTTGGGCGGATGATCACCTATGGGTCAACGTTAACTCAGGACGCCACCTTAGTTCGTCTGGTTGCCACGACCCTTAGCCAAATCGCTGCCGGACAAACTGGGACGGCGAACCTGCAATTTAGCAAGGATACGGCGGATGCGCTGAATCAACTCACCGTCACCGGTTCAGTGGTATCTGGAACGGGACTGACGCTTAACGGACCGGTAACGTTGCCAGATAATTGGCAAAATCAAGCTACGGTTACTTATACAACCGAAGCTGATCCAACCACAGCGACTAACTGGCAATCAGCTGATAGCGTGGCAGACTACAGTCAAGTTACCGGCTTTAAAATTCGCTATCAAAAGAGCGGCAGTTATTTAGCGGGTGGTGCGCAAACTATTGCGGTACCAGTAACGCTTGCTGAAACAACCAATTTGGGTCAGATGGTGGGACTAGTGTATACCGTTGCTGCGGATAATTTGCCAGCGATTGATGGTATTCAATCCGTGATTGATGTAACGGCACCTGTCCAAATCAAAACAACGGTAGGACCAGCAATTTCGGTAACCGCCGATGATTACTATGATTATACGCACCCAATCACCAAAACAGCAGTGGGACCAGCGGTTTCAGTTACGGCAGATCAATATTATGATCACACCACGCCAGACCCAACAACGACCACTAAGCCAGGGGACAACAGCAATCCACAACCGGGTGAAACTGATGAACCGCAAACTACAACACCGGTTCAAGGGAAATCACAACTAGATAAGCTTCAACAACCGGCTAAAAAGATTAGTTTAACGGGCATTCCGTTACACCTTCAACCGTTGACGATCAGCACCTCAACGGATGTTCAATTCGGGACAGCCGTCCTTGAATCGGGTGAACCAGCTGATAGTTCAACGACTGGGAACGATCAGCAAGCTACCGATAGAACAACTGCTGATGGCACTGATGACAGTACTAAATCATCAACGTCCAATTCTCAAGGTCGAACCGACAACGAGGCAACGACAAATGAAAGTCATAATTCAGCCGGTGTGGCATCGAACCGTACCGGAGTCCGTGGCATGTCGGCTACAACGGTTAATGGCCGGACCCAGAATAGTCAACTAGCAAATGGTCAAAATAGCGTACAGGCTGGCACAACCGCATCCAAACCGGATGAAAAAGGTCGCCTGCCGCAAACGGCAGAAAAAGCCTTGCTGTGGGCGGCGTTGCTAGGGCTCATTGGCTTGGCGACTGCCACTTGGTATAAACTTAAAAAGTTACGGAAAAACGAGTAATTGAAATTGGTTGAACGTCAGTAGCATTGACCAGAGAACTAAACTGATTCAGACAGTTTCACAAAAAATAAACGCAATCTTCAAAATGACGATGGTCATCACGAAGATTGCGTTTTTAATTCGTTTAAGCTTGTTGGTGCTTTTGATGGTACAAGTAGACGGGAATGCCAATCCCGGTCAGCACCAGACCAGTAATCGCAAGTAAGGTTTGCGTCCAAATTGTAGCAATCAGGATGAACAACCCACCGAGAATGGCAATGATTGGAATGACTGGGTACCCTGGCACCTTGTAGGGCCGTTTCAAGTCGGGTTCTCGCACTCGTAAAATAAATAGTGCGACGAACAGCATCACGTTAAAGATCCACATGACGAAGACTAACATATCAGTCAGGGTATCAAAAGAACCCATGAACATCATGATCAAGGCAATGCCAATTTCAACTAATCCCGCAAAGTAGGGCACGTAAGTTTTCCGAGATAGCTTGCGGAGATATTGACTAAATGGCAGGGCATCTTCTTCCGCCATCGCGAATGGCACCCGCATCCCGGTTAAGGTATAGCCGTTGATGGCGCCGTAAACGGAAATCAAGATCCCAATGGTTACTAACTTACCGCCCATTGGACCAAAAATAACTTGAGCTGCCTCGGAAGCGGTGTTTTGATTACCGGCAATTTCACTGATTGGCAACGTCTTTAAGAAGACAAAGTTGACCACGGCGTAAATCACCGTAATTAACACTAACCCAAGCACGATAGCGCGAGGCAGATCCTTTTCAGGGTGCTTCATTTCTCCCGCAATGTTTCCGATGTTGATCCAGCCGTCGTAGGCGAACATGGTGGCCAGTAAACCACCACTGAAGGCCGTCCCGAAACTCAGGTGTTGGCCAGCAACAACTGGAAATAGGCTGACGGGAACTTCACTTTTAGCTGCTAAGCCAAAGATGACGATGATAGCAATCGGAATCAGCTTAAAAATGAGCGTAGCGGACTGAAACAGGCCACCGACTCTAGCACCCAAGAAGTTGATGCCAGTGATGCTGAGACCGCAAAGAATGGCAATGGGCAGGTGCCAGGCCATTGGGAGGGCAAATAAGTTTAAAAATTGCGTCGAAAAAATAATCGAGAGTGCGGCAATGTTAGCCGGATAGTAGACCAGCATCAGCGCCCAACCCATTAAGAAGCCAGGGAGCTTGCCGTAAGTGTACTCGATGTATTTGATGGCGCCACCCGTTCGCGGGATGGCAGCCGCTAGTTCCGCAGCTGATAAACCAGCACATAGCGTCAGCAGACCACCAAGAACCCAAGCAGCCAGTGTCATACTGGTTGAGCGGGTTAAATCAACAACGCTGGCGACTTTGAAGAAGACGCCGCCACCGATGACGGTCCCCATCACCGTCGAGAGGGCGGTAAAGAGGCCGATTTCACGTTTTAAATGTGATTCTTCCATTTGATTTCGTTCCTTCCAAAATGCAATAGCCATTCATTATAACAAACAAAAACCCCGGCAACATGTGCCGGGGAAGGGTTTTGGGTTAGAAATCAATTAAAATTTATAATAAGTTATTTCTAGTGGAATGCAAGGTTCAGTAACATGACAATGATAATCCCGACGACCGAGATAACCGTTTCAAGCACCGTCCAAATCGAGAGCGTTTGCTTGATCGTCAAATCGAAGTATTCACGGAACATCCAGAAACCAGCATCGTTAACGTGAGATGCGGCAAGTGAACCGGCACCAATGGCAAGTACCATCAAAGCAGGATCAACACCGGCAGTTGCCATCAATGGGGCAACGATCCCGGCAGAAGTCAAGGCTGCAACAGTTGCAGAACCAAGGGCAACCCGGAGCACAACGGTGATCAACCAGCCAAGAATCAATGGTGAGATGCTTGAGTGAGCGAACATCTTAGCGACTTCGTTACCAACACCACCGTCGATCAAGACTTGTTTGAAACCGCCACCACCACCAATAACTAACAGCAGCATTGCGATGGACTTAACGGCACTTTCAAGAGTTGCCATAATGTCTTTAGTGACACGGCCACGAGCCCAGCCCATTGACCACATTGCGAACAAGAGTGAAATCAACATGGCAATCGCAGGATCACCAATCAAGTTAACGATTTGATCAAGCAGGGTCTTCGTCCCGGTACCAACGGTCATCTTGTAGATGGTCGTGATGGCCATCAAGATAACTGGGAAGAGGGAAGTTAACACTGACAAACCAAAGCCTGGTTCGTCATCTGGGTTCGTTTCCTTCATATCACCAAATGAGCTTAAGTTACCCTTACGTTCAAAGGCGCTAGGGGCAAACTTTTGAGCTAACTTAGTGAATAATGGACCAGCAACGTAGGCACTAGGAATGGCAACAACGATCCCAAAGAGCAGAACCTTACCATCGTTGGCGCCCAAGGCCTGCGCAATAGCAGTTGGTGCTGGGTGAGGTGGTAAGAACCCGTGGGTAACTGATAAAGCGGCAGCCATTGAAATCCCAAGGTACAAGATTGGCACATCGGCTTCAAGCGCAATGGCGAAGACGATAGGGATCAACAGAACCATCCCGACTTCGAAGAACAACGCCAAACCAATGATAAATGAAGCTAACATAATAGCTAATTGAAGGCGTTTCTTACCGAATTTGTCGATCAAGGTTGTGGCGATCCGGTGAGCACCACCGGCGTCGGCAACTAACCGGCCGAGCATGGCACCGAAACCAAAGACCAGTGACAGTTCCCCTAAAGAACCGCCAATCCCAGTTTCGATACTTGTTGCGATCTTAGATAAGTTCATCCCAAGTAAAATCGCAGTTAAAACAGAAGTCATGACCAACGAAACAAAGGTGTTGATTTTGAATTTGATGATCATCAATAACAGGAAGATAATCCCGATGACGAGCGCAAGTATTTCCATAATCTGTAAACCCTTTCATATAATGGCAATTAGAAACGCTCGTGCTATAGGCGTGACGAGCGTTTCTAAGGAACAACAACTGAAAACCCTTTTTTGTATTAAGATTAATACCAATAATTAAGTGAAACTAGTTTGATGCCTTTTTCTTAGCATCCTGGTGACGTTGGAAGTCAGCGATGGCCTTGTATTCGGTCTGTAACTGACGACTCAAACGAATGTAAATTGGGACAAGTGCCCGGTAAGCTTCGAAGGTTTCTGGGTTTGGATGGTGAACGTTGGTAGCACCAACGAACTTCTTCACTTCACTCAGATCATCGATCAAGCCTAAGCTGTACATACCGAGAACAGCGGCCCCTAAAGCAGTCCCTTCAACGGTTTCAGGAATCGTGACATCTTGTTCGAAGATATCAGCCAACATCTGACGCCAAAGGGCAGAGCGGGCGAAACCACCAGTTGCTTGGATGCTAACGGGCTTGCCAACAACTTCTTCCAGCGCAATCATGACGGTGTAGAGGTTGTAGACGATGCCTTCAAGTGCAGCCCGAACCATGTGAGCTCGAGTATGCGTCCGGGTTAACCCGAAGAAGGAACCACGCGCATTAGCATCCCAGATTGGGGCCCGTTCGCCACCTAAGAATGGGTGGAAGATCAAACCATCAGAACCTGCAGGAATCTTAGAAGCGATTTCAGTTAACAAATCGTAACTATCGATCTTCATTTGTTCCGCAGTGATCTTTTCTGGGGCAAACAGTTGGTCACGGACCCAACGGAAGACGATCCCACCGTTGTTAACTGGTCCACCAACGACCCACTTGTTAGGTGCGAGGTAGTAACAAAATACCCGGCCCTTAGGATCAATCTTTGGCTTGTCAGTGACAACCCGAACGGCACCAGAAGTCCCGATGGTAACAGCAGTCACACCAGGTTCGATGGCGTTGACCCCTAAGTTCGCTAATGGGCCATCTGAAGCACCCATGACGAATGGCGTTGCGGGATCGATTCCGATAACCCGTGCGTAATCTTCGTTCATGCCAGAAAGTTGATCAGTGGTGTCCACTAATTCTGGTAATTGGTCGCGGGTAACGCCGGCCAATTCAAGGGCTTGGTCATCCCAGTCCATGTTGAAGATGTTGAACATCCCAGTTGCGTTGGCAATGGAGTAGTCTTCCTTCAAAACACCGAACAGTTTGTAGATCACGTATTCTTTGATACCGACGAACCAACGCGCTTGCTTAAACAAGTCGGGTTGTTCGTTACGCAACCAAATCAGCTTTGTAAATGGCGTCATTGGGTGAATTGGAGTCCCGGTCTTCTCGTAAATTTGTTTGCCCACACCGTTCTCACGTAATTCATCGGCGTACTTAACGGCCCGGTTATCGGCCCAAGTGATCGCGCGTGTGAGTGGCTTATGGTTTTCATCTAACAGAATCAAACTGTGCATTGCGGCGGAGAAGGAAACACCCTTCAGTTCGCCAGGTTTGAGGTTGGCTTTACGTAACACCGTGGTTAAACCGTCCACGATAGCGGAGAAGATTTCTTCTGGATCTTCTTCAGCCATATCAGGAATATCTTGATAGAGCGGGTACAAATTGTTGGAATAACCCTGAACTTTTCCAGTGTTATCAAACAATACGGTTTTAACACTGGTGGTACCCATGTCAACACCAATCATATAATCCATTTTTTCGATGACTTCCTTTCTGACAAAAGCTACAATAAAGGCATGTGCATTGTACATGAAATTTAAACCGTTTTCAAATATATACATCGTACAAAGTGTTAACTGAGTAAAGAATCGCTAACTGACTTTTTGAGCTGTGTTTATTATATGAAAAAAATTTTCACAATTCAAGGGTTTTGTTGTAAAATGTTTACAAAAGATATGGGAGAGAATTAAATAAAGGGGGAACACCTATTTGGCACGTTCAGCAATTAGTAGTATTCGGTCGTACTATCCAAACCTCAGCCGATTACACCAAAAAATTGCCGACTTTATATTTGCACAACCGCAAATGGTAAGTGAACTGACGATCAGTGAGCTTGCCGACAAAGTGGGCGTTTCAACGGCTTCGATTTCGCGCTTTGCGAAGGCCGTCGGTTACAACAATTATCGAGAATTCAGTATGGATCTGGCCAATGTTCGGGCGGATATCAACCGGACGACCATGTTCAAGAAGATTCATCCTGATGATACCCCGAGTGTGATGGCGGAAAAAACCTTCCAGGCAATGATCGATGCCTTGATCTCCACGCAGTCGATTTTGCACGAAGATAAGCTTGAAGAAGCCGTGAACACCATTTTACATGCCAATCAACTGGCCTTCTTTGGGTTAGGGGGATCGTCCGTAGCTGCGTTAGACGGCTACCATAAATTTTTGCGAACCTCGATCAATAGTGAGTATTATCCGGACTTTGACGTTCAGTTAATGCAAGCGGCTAAGATGACGAGTCACGACTGCGCGATTATGATCTCACATTCGGGTGAAAATCAGCAGGCGTTAACGGTGCTGAAACAACTCCAGAATAACAAAGTGCCAGTCATCGCCATCACCAGTTATGGGCGCTCGTCACTGGCACAACGGGCGGACATTGTGTTGCTTTCGTTAGCTGATCAGGTGAATAAGAGTTCCGATGGGATGTATACCCTGATTGCCCAAATGGCCTTGATCGATAGTTTATTTACGATTGTGGCGGTTAAGCTCAGTAATAAAACCGAAGCCGTTATGGATCGGGTTCGGGAAGCCATTAACCGAACACGGACTTGAGACAATGATTGTTAGTGGTACACTTGATAAAAATCAGGTAACGGCTTGTTGACGTTGGCTGATTTTTTTAGTTTGCTGAAAAGGTAGCGAAGCCGATTCGAAAAGATTGATAAGAATTGATTCCAATTTGAGCGTTGATTGGTTGTCATGGTAGAATGAAACCTATAATGTAGGTTTTAAAACTTTTGGTGAGGTGTTGAGCATGAAGCAACGACAAATTAAACCAATCTATGCAAACACCTACCAGCAGTTACGGCATCAATATCACCGACGGCGGGCATGGCTGATCGTGCTCGTTTTGCTGGTGTTGATTGGTGGGTGGCTGACGTGGCGGCATTACCGACAAGCGCAATTGGATCGGTATCCAATTCGGGGAGTGGCAATTGATCAAGAAAACGGGTTCGTGGATTTTCAATTAGTCGAACAAGCTCACCAACAATTTGTTTACTTACACACAAGTTCTGGCGCCACCTATACCGATGATCAGTTCAAGAATAGTTATAACCGGGCATTAGGGTCCTCGTTATCAATTGGGGTTTACCACGTTTACAGTTTTTCAACGTCACCGAAAGCCCAATTAGCGAACTTCTCACAGGAGGTTGGACACAAAATTGGTAACTTGCCGATTGCGGTGCAAGTTGATTTTTACGATCAGTACAATGCTCACCGGTTGTCGACGCCCAAATCACGGCACCGCTTAAGTGAGTTTGTGCACTTAGTTCAACAACGGTATCATCGGCGGGTGATTGTTTGGAGTCCGAATCAAGTTTGGCAGACCCTTAAATCCGCCGCCATTGCGAAGCAACCACGGTGGGAGGTTTCAAACGGGGCGCGGAAATTAAGTCAGCAGGTTCTTTTCAATGAATTCGATAGTGATTGGTCGTTAAAACTTGGTCAACAAAAGCAGACGGTACCGGCAATTTACTTTAATGGTAGCCGTCATGAATGGAACCAACGTTATGTACGTTAGTCACTGGTTGACTGTTTTTAGAGCTGTGAAATAAAACTGCACAACTAATTAGTTATCATTTAAATAATGAGATGTATAACAAAATAGCGCTGTCGATCTCCAAATGGAAATCGACAGCGCTATTGTTATTAAAACACCTTAATAGGGGTGATATAATTCAGCGATTTTAAGTCGGATTAGGAAGAACGAAGTAGGCAACATCGTCTGCTTCGTCGAATAATTGCACGGGGACGTCGTGGTCCGCGGTGATCGTGATGTGGTAGCCATAGTGGTCGAGCAATACCAACGAATTATCGGTGAGTGACTCCACTTGAGCCGGAATGGTATGGTGATCGATGTTGACCGTTAAGTCAGGGCCAATCACTAACGAATGCGTTCGGGAGGTTTCAGAATGCTGAAGCTGCCACGAGCCAATAAAAATCATTGGCGAAACGGTGTGTTTTTCGCGGTTACGTCGATGACGATCAGCGGCGGGTTTGTGCACGAGGTCGCGGAGAAATGATGGGCTAAATTTGAACATATGTTTTGCACTCACACTACCGACCTCCTATTTATCCAGTTTAAAATAATATTAACATGTTTGTGAAATGATAACACTGGGTTTAACTTATTTTTAAAATAAAAAGCAGAAGTTGTTTATCATCTGCCGGTGAAACTGCTATCATGAAAGAAAAGCCTCAAGGGGGAACTAGTAAGATGATTAACTTTGGCATTATTGGGACCAATTGGATTACGCAACAATTTGTGGACGCAGCTCATGAATCGGGACTGTATCAATTAAGTAGTGTGTATTCTCGGCATCTTGATACCGCAAAAGAATTTGCCCAAAAGAATGGGGCAACGGAAACGTTTGATGATCTGACTGCATTTTTCGAACAGGGTCAGTTCTCAACGGTCTACATTGCCTCACCAAACAGCCTGCATTTTGAACAAGCCAAAATGGCGATCAAAGCGGGGAAACACATTATCGTGGAGAAACCGGCCTTCGAAAATTTGGGTGAAATGGCAAAAATCGAGGAATTACTAGAGCAACATCCTGAAGTGCTGTATTTTGAAGCTGCTCGAAATATTCATACGCCTAACTTTGCGGCGATTCAAGCGCAGGTTAAAAAGTTGCCAGTGATCCAAGGCGCAAACTTAACTTATATGAAATACTCATCCCGTTACGATAACGTGATGGCCGGTGAGGAACCCAACGTGTTCTCGCTGAACTATGGTGGTGGCGCCTTACAAGATTTGGGCGTTTACCCAGTTTACGTGGCCGTTACATTGTTTGGCATGCCCAACCAGGTCAACTACTTCCCATCATTGATTCAAACTGGCGTTGACGGCAAAGGGGTGGCAATTTTGCAGTACCCTGAATACAACGTGACGTTAAACTTCGGCAAAACCAGTAACTCAGTGATGCCATCCGAAATTTACGGTTTGAAGGATACCATCGTGATTGATGACGCCGGTGAGATCACTGATGTCAGTTACATTGATGCGAAGGGGGATCGTGAGACAATTAGTCAACCGGTGACCCAAAATCAGATGTTGCCGGAAGCCCGTGATTTTGCCCGGGTGATCAACCAACCCGATGCCCCGGCTAATCAAGAAGATTACCAACGTTGGTTTAATTTAAGCGTTCAGGTGAATAAAGTTCTGTTTAATCTACGTCAATCTGGTAAAATTGTATTTTACGATGAACGCGACAACTAATGAAGAAATGAGTGTGAGCAAATGCTACCACAATTTGAAACCCGTTTTAAAAAGTTAGGTTTTGACCAACTGTCACCAATTCAAGCAGCGGTCTACGAACCGTTGAAGGCCGGCGAAAGTGTTTTAGGACTGGCACCAACTGGTTCGGGTAAAACCCTTGGCTTTGTGATTCCAGTGCTGGAACGATTGACACCGGGGGCTGGCATTCAAGCGATGATCATTGCCCCTTCGCAAGAACTGGCCATGCAATTAACAAACGTGACCCGGAGTTTTGCAACATTGGCGGACTTGAAAGTGACGTCAATCACTGGTGGTGCGAACGTGAAGCGTCAACTTGAACAACTGAAAAAGCACCCGGATGTTGTGATCGGCACGCCAGGTCGAATTTTAAACTTATTGGAAGACCGTAAGTTAAAAGGCCATCAATTGAAGACCGTTATCATTGATGAAGCGGATGACTTGCTTGCCGGTGAAACCTTTGATGCAGTTCGGTCAATTTTGCAAGAAGCGCCGGCTGATGTGCAACTCGGGTTCTTCTCGGCCACTGAAACCGCCATTTTATCCGAATTGGAAAAGTGGTTTGGTCAACCCGTCACTCGGGTGGACGTTCGAGACATTGACGACACGCAGGGAGAAGTGCGCCACGGCGCTTTGGAAGTTTCTAATTTGAAGAAGGCAGCCATGCTTGGCAAGTTAGCGACCGTTAAGCAGTTTAAGGCGCTCGTGTTCTTTAACCACATTGGTGATCTCCAACAAACCAAGAGCTGGTTGATGCACAACCACGTTCCAGCAGCCGCTTTAACGGCTAACCAGCGTCAAACTGAACGGCAAAAAGCCTTAACTGATTTTCGGTTAGGGCGGGTTAAATACCTGTTGTCGACTGACGTTGCTGCGCGGGGGTTAGACATCGCCAAGTTACCAGCGGTGGTGAACTATAACCTACCAGCTAGTGAAATTACGTACACCCACCGAGTTGGTCGGACCGGTCGGATGGGTGAACCAGGTCAAGTTGTGAACTTCGGGAATGAACATGACTTACGTGATTTGAAGCGGTTATTACGCGAAACGGATTATGACTTGGTGCCAGTTTACTACCAAGACCATAAGCTAGTGACGCAGTTCAAAGAAAATCCGTCAAATCAGGCAAGTGCGTCAGCTGCACCACGACTCGTTCAACGTGGTCAAGCTGTTCCGGAAGGTGAACCCGAGTTAAAGGGTCAACCACGGTCAGTTGCACCGATGCAACCACGGATCCAACCCGTTGAAACCAAGAAGAAGCACAAGAAAAATAAGCATTCTAAGCGGAAAGGTATGCGACACAAGCGGACTGAAGAATAGGTTCGTTCCAAGCCGGTTCGCCGGGTTTCGTTTCAGTGTTGAATTTAAACCCAAACCGTGAGAAAATAGTTGATGGTCGTTATTGGCCCCATAGCACAACTGGATAGGGCACCCGCCTCCTAAGCGGATGATCCCGGTTCGAGTCCGGGTGGGGTCAGCAAGCGTATCAACGTAAAAGCGTCACTTCATTGTCAGAAACTTTCTGGCGGTGAGGTGACGTTTTTGTTGTCGTTTGTGTCCAGCGACAGTGTGCGGAGCGAGACGGGTTGAGAGCAGTGTGTAAGGTGAGTCCGGTAAAGGCGCCCGGATCTGGCGGGTTTACCGGACTCGCCTTACATGCAGCTCTCAGTCTCGCGCAGCACCATTCGGCGTGGTGGCCAGAAAGCGCGTGGTTGACAAATTTCCACAACTTCAGGAACTCTGGAAATGACAGTTTAAGTGGCGCCGAATTTTGTAGCCTGAACGAGCGCTTTTCAATGCGGCTTTGGCGAGCGAAGCGATGACAAACAGCCTTCACCCAAAATCCGCCCAACACTTACGCTGGACACAAGTGACAGCAAAAAAAAAGCGGATTACTAATCAACATAGCAATCCGCTTTAAAACTACAATTGTTCAGCAACATATTCACCAAATTCGCTAGTGCTTAAAATCGTTGCGCTATCAGTTGTGGCAAAGTCCATCGTGACGTGTTGACTAGTAATGGCTTTGGCAATTGCCTTGCGAATTTCAGTCGCAACTTCTGACCAGCCAAGGTAGTCGAACATCATTGCCCCAGACAAGATGATTGAGGTGGGATTCAGTTTATTTTGACCTGCGAATTGTGGCGCCGTCCCGTGAGTGGCTTCGAAGAGGGCATGGCCGGTTTGGTAGTTGATATTACCACCGGGCGCAATGCCAATCCCGCCAACTTGAGCGGCTAAGGCATCGGAGATATAGTCACCGTTAAGGTTCATTGTGGCAACGACTTCAAAGTTTTCTGGGTGTAACAGTGTTTGCTGGAAGAAGTTGTCGGTAATGACGTCGTTAACGATTAATTTACCGGCATCTTTAGCGGCCTTTAATGCCGCATCCGCAGCGTCGGCACCTTGGTCCGCCTTGAGTTGCGCGTACTGGTTCATCGTAAAGGCTTGTTCAGCGTAGTCGGTTTCAATCAGTTGATAGCCCCACTTTTTAAAGCTACCCTCAGTCTTTTTCATAATATTACCTTTATGAACGAGGGTCAGGGTGTGGCGGTTGTGCGCCAATGCGTGCTCAACGGCTGCACGGACAATTCGGGCTGAACCTTCACTTGAAATTGGCTTGATGCCAAAAGCTGCGGTTTCTGGGAAACGGACCTTTTCAAGTTGATTATAACGAGCCAATAGCTGTTTGAGGTCGGCTGCTTCATCCGTATTCACATCGGCTTCGATACCGGCATAGATGTCTTCGGTGTTTTCCCGGAAGACGTCGATATTCACGCGTTCTGGGTGCCGGACGGGTGATGGGGTACCATCGTAGTAAGTCACTGGACGGTAGCAGGCATATAGGTCCAATTTTTGTCGCAGCGTGACGTTGATTGACCGGTGTCCTTCACCAATTGGGGTTGTGAGTGGTCCTTTGATGCCGACTAAGTGAGTGCGAAGGGCGCTTAGTGTTTCGTCAGGGAGCCACTGACCGGTTTGTTGGTAGGCCGTTTCACCAGCAAGTAATGGTAGCCAGTTGACCTGACGTTTGCCAGCATAGGCTTTTTGAACTGCAGCATCGAAAACTTGACGAGCAGCAGCCCAGATTTCAGGGCCGATACCATCACCTTCGATAAACGGAATGGTGGGGTGATCAGGGGTTACTAATTGACCGGCTTGCATGTGAATGGTTTCAGTTGACATAATAGACATCCTTCTCTCTTATAGTAATTAGCTTAAGGCGACTAAAAATACAGCTAGCGTGACAAACGAACAAACAGTGCTCCAAAATTGAGTTGACGCCAGTTCGGATTCGTGAACGTTGAACTGAATGGCCAAGCTGGTTGGCATTGTTGCTGTTGGGATGGCCAGTGTCAAGACAACGATCCGTTGGAGTTCGGATCCGGCACCGGCGGCCATCATAATCAATAAGATGACGATTGGGAAAATCACGTTTTTGCCTAACACGGTTAACACGATTGGCACGTTGACGAGAATCTTTCGAGTGTATAAAACAATCCCAGTGGCGAAGATGGCTAGCCCACCAGCGCCCTTGCCGAGCAGTTCAAATGAGCCGGCAATCTGTTCGGGCATTTGCCACCCTAAGAGGGCTAAAATAAAGCCGAGGAGTGCAGCAACCACTAACGGTTTACGTAGGGTGTTGACAACGCGTGACCCCAGAGAACCGTCGCTGCTTAAAGCACCGAAAACGACGGGTAAGATAATGATGTTGATAATCAGGGTGCAGACCCCGATGGTGATGGCGCTTAGCGAATTCCCGAAAATGAGGGGGAGAATAGCTGAACCGATAAATGGTACTGACGGATCAGCCACGGACATGGCGCGCAGTGATGCAATATGTAGCTCGGTGTGAAGCACGTAACGGTAAACCAGTAATAGGAGGACGTAACAGCCAACCATGCTGACTAATAACCAGCCGGCGAGCGGAATATCTTGAATAATGATTTTCCGCGGCGTACTCCAGATGCCAGAAAAGACGCTGAGGGGTAACATGAAATTCATGACTAACCGAACGAATTTGCGGCTATCTTGATCATCAAAGTAGTCCCGAGCGGCGGCCCAGTACCCTAGCGCAATTGTGACGATGATGGGCAGTAATGCGAAAATTAACGTTTTGAGCAAACTATCATCCCTTTGTGTTATTAAAATTAGATTATAAACTATCTGATTTTATTTGCAATGGTATGATTAATTATTCATTAAATTCAATCATTTTTATTCAAAATGAATAAAGTGGTGAAAGGTTGATATGATGCGTGTTACGCTAAGTGGTTGCCTTATGGGATATTTAAAATATTCAAAGTTAATTGTTTTGTAAACGTTTATTAGTCAACTATTAAATTTTCAGTGTGATGAGATTGAATTTTATTCCAACTGAATTTTGTCGCAAGTTAAATTAAGATGAGAGTAATTGTTGACTTACAGTCATAAAAAACTAACGCCCAAATTCTAATTTTCAGAATTTGGGCGTTAACTTTGGATGATTCAGAAATAATTATTGGGCTTCCGCAACAACAAGGACGTTTGTTTGGGTGGTCCGAACGACACTGGCCGTGGTTGAACCAACGAGTAAGCGATCCATGGCATCCGTCCCAGATTTACCCATCACGATCAAATCAACCTTGTGGTCGTGGGGAAAGTCCTCCGCAATCACTTGCTTGGGATTACCGTGTAAAATTGCCGTTTCGGCAGTGATTCCTTGTTTAGCAGCGATTGCTTGCCCCTCTGCCAAAGCGTCTTTCGCATGGGTGGTCAGTTCTTCATAGTAACCGCCAGTATGGGCGATACCAGTACTGGTAACGGAATAGATCAGGCGTTTATCGTCAATGACGTTAACCAACGTCAGCTTTGCGTTGAAGGTTTTAACAAGTTTCAGCGCTTCGTTCAGCGCAAGTTGGGCGTTATGACTGCCATCAAGTGGTACTGCAATGTGTTGATACATTGTAATCAACTCACTTTCCGATGATTTAGTAACCACTTTCATTATACCGTGGTGACGTTGGTAACGTCCAGATGTGGCTCATCTGGGTTTGTGGTCGTGACCAATTAAATCAATTCAACTATCACGCTGAACCGTAGTGCCGGTGCGGGATTGCTGTATTTCAAGTTTAAAATATGGTATAGTTTTTGTGATAGAAAATGAGGGATATGCCGTGGAAAAATTAGACTTTTATAAACACCATATTGAAACGTCATTAATTGATATTATGAACACCCGGGCTCAGGATAATAATTTCGAGCGGCAGTGGATTCAGTTACACGTGCCGAACCGGGATCTTCAGTACGCGATTTCGCAACTCAACACGCTCAGTTTGAAGCTCCTGCGTCAGATCCAATTATTAGGACCAGTGAGTGAAGCCGACCTCGTTCAGGCCTTAGATTTAGGTCTGGGCGTGATCTCCAAAAACGTCAACAAGCTGGTTCGGTTAGGCTTCGCCAACAAAACGGGCGTGGTTAGCAGTCAGGCGGTCTACCAGCTGTCAAAAACGGGGAACCGAGTGGCGATGGTTCAAAAGCAACTCGATGACCTACTAGATAAGCAGCACGAGGAACTGGTGTCGCATTATACGCCCGAACAGTTGGAGTTGGTGGCGACTTTTTTGAAGGAGTTGCAGGAAGGGCATTAGCGTGCGGAACGAAGCGCTTAAAGAGTGGAGTACAAGGCGCCTCTAGTCATACTGCCCGGTTTTTGGGTAGTATGACTAGAGGCGCCTTGTATGCAACTCTTTGCTTCGTTCCGCACGTTTCGGCGTGGTGGCCTAAAGGCACTAATGACGACAAGCTACTGAACGAAAATAGAGCGACTAGTAGTTGAGCTTACGCTAAGCCGAAAAAAACGTCGCCGGATTAGTATACGTAACCGATACCGCATACAAACTCAATCGCAGTAAAAAACGGTCCAGCCTGATACTCACTATCAAGCTGGACCGTTTCATATTCATCAAGATTCAAGGCTTCTTAAAAATAAACCACTTCGAGAAAAAGTAATTCAACAAAATCACCACAACTTGATCAATAATCTTGACCAACAAAGCGTTACCCGACAGTAACGTGATCCCAATCCAAAGAATCAACATATCAATGACCAACGAAGCGAGTCGGAACCCGAAGAAGGAGAAGGTTTCCCACACAAAGGTTTTGAGTTCAAACGATTTTGAATGAAAGACCCAGAGCTTATTGGTAATGAACGCAAACAAAACGGACAGGAACCAGGCAATCGCGTTGGCAACCTGATAGTTCATGTGGTGATAAAGGGCGAAGAAGACCACCGTGTTGATGACAGTGGTTAAACCACCAAAGAAGAGGTAGCTGATCGCAGATTCGTAACGGTGGTAGAGGTTCATGATCGATTTCATTTTTTATAGTCCTAACTAAAGTGAATGACGCTATTTGCGTTCTTTAATGATGTACTTTGGGCGGTGCTTAGTTTCAAGGTAAATTTTATTGATGTACTCGCCGACGATTCCCAGACAAAAGAGTTGAATGCCCCCTAAAAGCAGGATGATGGAGACCATGGATGGCCAGCCGGCTACTGGATCGCCAACTAGGAGTGCGCGAACGACCACCACGATCAAACCGATAACGGCAAGAATAAAGGAGGCGCCCCCGACCCAGGTCGCAATTTTTAAAGGAACGTCGGAAAAATCAATGATCCCTTCGATGGCATAGTTAAATAATTGCATGAGTGACCAGTGGGTATCACCAGCCGCTCTGGGTTGACTCTCGTACGTCAGGTATTTAGTTCGAAAACCGACCCAAGAAAAAATGCCCTTGGAAAATCGGTTATATTCGGGTAGTGACGTGATCGCATCGACCATTTGGCGGGTCATCAAGCGGTAGTCACGAGCGTTGGGCTCAATATGTACCTCGGAGATGGCGTCGTTGATCTTGTAAAATTTAGTGGAGAGGTAGGCCCGAAACCGGCCCTGTCCCCGACGCTTCTTTTGAATGGTGCCCACACAATCGTACCCGTGATTTTCAATCAAGTCGATCATTTGCGGGAGTAGCTCTGGTGGGTCTTGTAAGTCAACGTCCATGACGGCGATCAAATCTCCGGTGGCGGCATCTAGTCCAGCTGCCAGTGCGGGTTCTTTGCCGAAGTTGCGTGAAAATGACAGGTAATGGACGGTTTCTGGATGCGCGGTTTGCAGTTGCTTGAGGATGGTCAACGTGTGATCACTGGAGCCGTCATCAATAAACGTATATTCAGGTTGATAACGTGGTTCGTCAGTGTTAATCGTGGCGAAAACCTTTGTGACCGCATCAAAAAAGAGCATGATGGACGGTTCCTCATTGTAGCAGGGAACAATCAGACTGACGGTGCGCATGGCAAATCTTCCTTTCGAACAGTTTAGGCTTTATTTTACGTCAAAAGGGGAGGGGGCGCAAATCTGTGGTATACAAGAAACTGAACGGTGTTTAACTGAATCAACTCGAAAGACGATGACTGACAATCGGTTGATATCATAGGGATTAGGCGGGTTAGATTCAAGTTATTTTGATGCGTTAGGTCGTTTGGTGAGGGTTGCGGCTGGTAATTCAGCGGGAAATCGTTGCTAAATCTTTACTTAATTTTTAGCTTAATTTCACGATCAAGCACGTTAAAGGTCGTGGTTGATAGCGGTTAATCAAAAAAATCTGCGAACCAGTTGGAATTTGGTATAATTGGGGGGACTATATTACAGACACGGAGGTTCACTATGGCACAACGAATCAAGGTAATGACGGTATTTGGTACCCGACCTGAAGCAATCAAGATGGCCCCAATTGTTTTAAAGATGGCGCAACAGCCAACGGTTTTTGAACCGGTTACTGTGGTAACGGCTCAGCACCGCGAGATGTTGGACCAAGTGTTAGCCATTTTTCACATTCAACCTGCGTATGATTTAAACATTATGCAACCTAACCAAACCTTGGCACAGATCACCAGCCGAGTATTAACTCAGTTGGATTCGATCATTGATACGGAAAAACCCGATATCATTTTAGTACACGGCGATACAACGACGACGTTTGCGGCCAGTGTGAGTGCGTTTTATCATCAAGTGCCACTTGGGCACGTTGAGGCTGGTCTCAGAACTTGGGATAAGTATTCACCATATCCAGAAGAAATGAACCGTCAGTTAACGGATGTGCTAAGTGACGTGTACTTTGCGCCAACAACGCTAAGTCAACAAAATTTGGAGAAGGAAAATCATCCCAAAGATGCGATTGTTGTGACGGGTAACACGGCAATTGATGCGCTTCAACAAACGGTTAGTGCTGATTATCATCATGCGGTTTTAAACGATATTGACCCCAACCAAAAGGTAATTCTATTAACCATGCACCGGCGTGAAAACCAAGGTGCACCAATGGAACGGGTTTTCAAAGCGATTCGCCAAGTTGTCGAGACGCATCCGGATACCGAACTCGTTTACCCAGTTCACCTGAGTCCCCGGGTTCAAAAGGTGGCACAACAAGAGCTAGCGGGCGTTGACCGGATTCACTTGATTGAACCGCTTGACGTGGTTGATTTTCATAATTTAGCGGCGCGGAGTTACCTGATCATGACGGACTCTGGCGGTGTTCAAGAAGAAGCCCCATCATTAGGTAAACCAGTCTTGGTGTTGCGAGATGAAACAGAACGGCCAGAAGGGGTGACTGCCGGCACGTTGAAGTTGGTCGGCACCGACCCGAAACGAGTAACGGAAGCGATGACGACCTTATTAACGGATGAGGCCGCTTATCAACGAATGGCTGAAGCGAAGAATCCGTATGGTGATGGCCATGCTTCCGAACGGATCTTGGATGCAATTCAGTCACGGTATGCGAAGTAATGGCTGCCAATGAGCCACAACCAACCAAGCATGATTGGTTGGCTTTTGTGAAGTTTTTCTGGCAACGGTATCTCCGTGCTAATATTGGTGATTCAGCAGCAGTGCTGTCCTATTACATGTTGCTGTCGGTATTTCCAATCATGCTGATTGCTGGGAACCTGATTGCCTACCTCAAGTTTGATACAACGCGAATTTTGAGCTATATCGAACCGCTGTTGCCAGAACCCGTCTTCCAGACCATGTCGCCCATTATCCGCTCGTTTTTGGAGCAGGGGAGTACCGAAACGTTCTCGTTAGGAATCTTGGTGACAATTTGGTCGGCTGGCCGAGCAGTATCGGCATTTCAGCGGAGTATTGATCAGGCGTATGGTATCAAAACGCCGAACGCGATTTTTAGCCGGTTTTTCTCGTTTCTGTTTATTTTGCTCATCATCATTGCGATTGTTCTGATTGGGTTGCTGTTTAGTTTGAGTGAGTGGCTGGGCGAAATTTTGAAACCATGGCTCTCCATTTCCAATCAGTTTACGGATCTGGTGGGCAGTGTCCGGTGGCCGATTTCGTTTGCGGGTATTTTACTGCTGAGTGCCGTTTTATACGCTGTGGTGCCATCGGCTAAGGTAAAGTTACGCTACGTGTGGCTTGGGGCACTGGTGACAACGGTGGGCTGGTTAGCGCTTGCTCAAGGCTTTTCGATTTATATTAGTTATTTTGCCCGGAATATCACGGGTTATAAAACCATTGGAACTTTCGTGGTGTTATTGATTTGGATGAACGTTTCTAGTCTGATTTTGTTGATTGGTGGCGTTGTGAACGCCACGATTCAAGAGTGGCGACAGGGGAAGATTGAAGCTTTGAATCTGTCAGAAACGCTTATGAATCAGGCCCGAACCCTGCATCGCAAACAACTGGCGGCTAAGAAACGGCGGCGGCCTAAGTCTAAAAAGGGTGCCGAACGGTCAGCTAAGCCGCGACGAAAGCAATAAAAAAATCCAGATGATTAAGTGCTAATCATCCGGATTTTTAATTTGGTAGTTAATTAAGCCGTTGCTTTTTCAACAAGTTGATGCGTAAAGGCATCGAGTTTTTCGATGTCGCTTTCGTCTGGTTCGAGGTCGATTTTAAGGTTATCAGCACCTTGGGTTGCGCCAGCCTTCTTTAAAGCTTCGCCAAAAGCGTCAACGGCAACACAGAAGTCATCCTCGTAGAAGACGTCGCCAGAACCGGCAACGCCGTAAACTTTGCCCGTTAAATCGATATCGGCGAGGTCATCGTAAAAGTCCATGCCTTCTTCTGGCAATTGACCTTCGTCGTAAGTGTAAGGACAAACAACGCAAATGTCAGCATCCTTAAAGTCATCGGCATCAGTTTGAGAAATCTCTGATTCGGTGACGTCGATCCCTAATTTTTCAAATTGTTCGCTGATAATATCAGCAATATCTTCATTATTACCCGTAATGGTTGCAAAAACAACGCGTGCAACAGTCATTGAACTCAGCTCCTATCAAGAAATCGTGTTAGCCTTAGTATAGCATAGTTCTCGTGGGAGAAAAGAGCCGCAATTTGGTGGAAAATACCGGGTGACTTACCTCAATCCCAATATGAAGCCCATTACACGATTGAAATCAAAATTAGAAAGGAATCCTCACTGCTTATGACGGATCATCATTTTAAACCAATTCGAATTACCGATGTCCCGGATCCTGATCAACCCGCTCGGCGACGTCAACCGGTCAAGCCACTGACAAGCAAACCGGAGCGTGCCAAACCAGCTAGACAGCGCGGTAGCATAGAAACGCGGCAACGTTCCAAGCAGCCCGTTAAGCAACGTGTTCAGTGGCTGAAAACTGCCGGTAGCGACCGAGTCGCTGAAATTGTGGCGCAACACCAGCAAGAAAAGCAGGGTGTCGTGACCAAAATTGAAGCCCAGAAGCGTCCCGGGCGTTATAACGTTTACGTTGACGATCGCTATGCATTTCCAATCAGCGAAGAAGTCATGTTGCGTTACCGGGTGTTTAAGGGCAGTGAAGTCACGGCTGAGTTGGCTAAAGAACTTGAATCAGCTGACAATGAGTCCAAGGCCTGGGATGCGGCGTTAACTTACCTGTCGTATCAGCAACGAACCGAAAAAGAAATTCGGGCGTATCTCGTTAAAAAGGAGGTCCCTGAAGCTTTTCACGACCGGGTCGTTGACCGGTTGAAGTCAGAACGGCTCCTAGATGATGCCCAATACGCTGTCAGCTATGTTCGGACGATGAAACGCACGAGTGATAAGGGTCCCAGCGTGATTCGGCGCCAACTTATTCAGCGTGGTGTTCAGGCGAACTTGATCGAAACGGCGCTGCAAAACGAATATTCGTCTAGTGAGCAACTTGATCAAGTCATGACGTTGATTGAAAAACTGAAACGCCAGTATCGCAAACAAACGCCATCGCTACAAAAACAAAAGGTCCATCAACGATTGATGGAAAAGGGGTTTTCTGGGGATGTCATCGCAAGCGGGTTGGCAGAAACCGAGTTTTCGATGGACCAAGACCTCGCTAATGAATTACTGGATGCGCAGGCGCAGAAACTTTGGCGGCGTTATGCTGGCAAGGCGCCCCGGGAACGACAGTTGAAGACTCGACAAGCGTTGTACCGGAAAGGGTTTGAGAGTGATGCGATTTCTGGGTGGTTGGCGGAGCGGGCGGATGAGTGAGCTGAGTTGGTTTAGCTGAAATCAGCCGGTTGGAATCTTGTCTGTGATATTGTGGAAATTGGCAACGATTTTCGGCTTGATGGTGACTGACAATTATTGAATTTAGTGACACGGTGGACGCGACTTCGGTTGATTTTTTGAGGCTGCCACGCCGAAACGTGCGGAACGAAGCAAAGAACTATGTGTAAAGGGACTCGGGTAAAACTGCCCAAAGGGCGTCCAGTTTTACCCGAGTCCCTTTACACGCCGTTCTTTAGGCGCTTCGTTCCGCACTCTGTCCTTTTCCCCCACCCTCACTTATGTTATAATGACAGATGAATTTTCATTAAATCATACCCGATGCTTGGAAAGTAGGGTTAATATGGCGCGCGAAGCTAGAGGACCTAAGGAAGGCGACTTCATTACGATCAAAAGCTATAAGCACGACGGAAGTTTGCATCGAACTTGGCGCGATACAATGGTACTCAAAACAAGCGAGAACGCCCTCATTGGGTGTAACGACCACACGTTAGTCATTGAAGATGATGGCCGACGTTGGGTTACTCGTGAACCGGCAATCGTTTATTTCCATAAACACTATTGGTTTAATGTCGTCGCAATGATTCGGGACAACGGGATTTCGTACTACTGTAACCTCGCGTCACCGTTCGTTTTAGACAAAGAAGCATTAAAGTATATTGATTATGACTTAGACGTTAAGGTTTTTCCTGACGGTGAAAAACGGCTACTCGATGTTGACGAGTACGAAGTTTTTAGCCGCCGCTGGAACTATCCGCCAGAAATTGACAAGATTTTGAAGGCAAACGTGCTGATCCTTGTGGATTGGATCAACAACCGCAAGGGGCCGTTTTCTAAAGAATACGTTGATTTATGGTATTCACGCTATCTCGAGCTTTCCCGCCGAAAGTAATGAGTTGTCGACTAAAACGAGGTCGGGCTGATGCCTGACCTCGTTTTAGTTTGAAATTAAGGAGGTGTGCGGATGCGAAACTGGTTGCAACAGTCAAAGCTCCTCTTCTGGACGCTAGAATTGCTAATTGGCGCAACGTTGATTTGGGTTTGTACCAAAATCGACTTTGTGTTTTCGCCAATTGGGACGTTTTTTCGGACAATTTTTATGCCCATTTTATTAGCTGGTATTTTGTTTTATCTATTAAATCCAATCGTAAAATTACTGCAACGCGTTAAGATTGGCCGTTTTCACTTTAATCGAACCGGTGCGGTAGCGGTGATTTTTCTGGCACTGGCAGGCATTCTAGTGGGTGGCATTGGTTGGCTGGTGCCACGGTTGATTCAACAGGTGGCCAACCTGATGAATCATATTCCAGCCATTGTTCGAATTATCCAACAGGGCCTAAACGACACCAATACTCATCTGAGTCACATCGAATGGCTCCAAAACGTTGATTTTCAACAGTACGCGGATCAGTTAGAAAAGGGGCTTTCGAATTACGCCCAGACCTTCATGAACGGCCTGACTAACGGCCTCGGAACCGTGATTGGTTTGGCCACCAGTGTGACGATTGTCGCTGTTACCGTGCCCGTCATGCTGTTTTACATGTTAAAGGATGGTCCCAAGTTAATGCCGGCGATTCGGCGGTTGTTGCCAGAAAAGCATGCGGACCAGACGATGACGTTACTGGTGAAGATGAGCCAAACTTTGTCCCGTTATATTGGTGGGCAAGTAATCGAATGCCTCTTCGTGGGCACGTTCACGTCAATTGGCTTTTCACTAATTGGTGAAAAATACGCACTATTGCTCGGCATCTTTGCCGGTATGTGCAACATCATCCCGTACGTTGGCCCCTATATTGGGGTGCTACCAGCGTTGATTGTTGGTCTTGAAAACGGCTTGATGCAGGTCGTTGCCGTGCTGATCGTAACGGTGATCGTGCAACAAGTTGATGGCAACTTCGTTTATCCCAACGTGATTGGCCGGAGTCTCAACATTCACCCCCTGACGATCATCGTGATCCTGTTAGTTGCCGGCAACATTGCGGGACTGATCGGGATGATTCTTGGCGTACCACTCTACGCCGTCGTCAAAGTGGTGGTGGGCTATATTTATCACATCTGGCGATTACCACAAGAAGCTGCCAGTCAAGATGGAAAGAACGTTAAAAATTCTTAAGGTTTGGTTAGGTCGATTAAGAATTCCCGTACCAGTTGTTTTGTTACGGGGTGTTTTATGCTATTATAGTCGAGTTAGGACTCAGCGAATTAATCCAATAATAGGTAAGCAGGAGATTTTTCATGAAAAAAGTAATTACGTACGGGACCTTTGATCTATTACACAAGGGCCATGTTAGACTATTGAAGCGCGCCAAGGCGTTAGGGGACCACTTGACGGTTTGCTTGTCATCTGATGAATTTAACGCCGTTAAGGGCAAGAAGGCTTATACGTCATACGAAGATCGGAAGTATATCCTTGAAGCGATCCGCTACGTTGATGAAGTGATTCCAGAAAAGAACTGGGATCAAAAAATCAAGGACGTTCAAGATAACGACATCGATATCTTTGTGATGGGCGATGACTGGAAGGGTAAGTTTGACTTCTTGAAGGATTACTGTGAAGTTATCTACTTGCCACGGACAGAAGGTATTTCAACCACCAAGATCAAAGAAGACCTTGGTTTGAAAGCTGAAGCGGACTGGAAAGAATAAGCAGCATCAATTAATGCTCGACACCAGAGTATAACTGCAATGGGCAAGGATTCTGGAGCTGAATCCTTGCCTTTTTCGTTAGGGTGTCGTTAATCAATAGGCAAAAAGTGAGGAAGCAGATGGAACAGGCATTCTTTTTGGTAACGTCACTTGCAGGGCTAAAAAAACTGACGTTCCAACAAAAAATTAAAGCGTTACTTGAAGAACACGTTCAAATTACGGCGTTGCTAGCAATTGTTCAATTTGATGAATATGAAATTGCTCGGCAAACGTTGCAAGCAATGATCAAACCAGAACAGGCTGCCCAGTTTGAGATTCGAACCATGGCAGAATTAGTGGCCAACACGCCAGGGGTTGCTTTGCGGGCAGAAGACCAATTTAATGATGATTTTGAAACCCTACCAAGCAAACAGTTTGCGACCCAAACAATCGCAAATGGCACGATTCACCGCTACATTGATGCGGGTGAGATCGTTGCTGAAACGGTAACGGATGCCACCCAAACGCCATTAATGAAGACCCGGTTAGTCGATAACCAACCCGTTCAAAGTGTCGTCTATGAAGATCAACGTCCTGCTGGGATGATGACTTATCAAGATGGTGTGATCGAACAAGCGATGTTACTGAACGCACAGGGCGAGCTCGTTTACCGGTTTATTCGGCACCAACATCCAGTGACCTATGCGTATAATATGGGCCGGACTTCTAAACTGGTGTTTACCAACCTGCTATCGGAAACTGACGATCAAAAGCACGTGGTTTATCAGGCAACTGAAGACCGCGCTGACTACGAGGTGATCGACCACGTCGGTTACCACCGGTTCAGTGATGCGTACGAATTTTACGCTCAGTTGTTGCAAACGACGGTTCCTGAGGGTGCGGAGATCTTTATTGACCTCAACGATAACCCCAAGCTAGTCGAGCACCTACCACAACAGTTGATTTTTAACTACTAATCAATCTTACAAGAAGGAGTCGTTCCGCGTGCGTGCGATATTATCAGGGCTACACCAAAAAAAGAAAAAACAAGAACTAGAATTTGAACTCATCGACGTTCCGGGATCCTTTGACCAATTGCGGGTCACGTTTCTTGAAACAACGAGTTTAGCGACCATTACGTTCCCAGTGACAAAGGTGATCGATAACAACCTTGTCCGGGTTCGCGTGGATCCAGAGCAACTTCAATTCAAAGCGTTTGATCAAAGTGAATTTACTTGGCAAATGTTTTTTGCCTTTGAAGCGAACTCAGAGCGGGTTATTCTGCAGGTTGAAAGTGAATATTTGAGTGATCGGCATCAGTTATCCTTGACGAGTTACTATCAATTTAACTCGGATTCTGAGGGCATGGCGACCTTTAACATTCACACGAAGCAGTCCGAAGATGAGTTTAGTATCAACTCGGTCAACTTGTTGAACGACCAGTTGCAGATTACCGGTTATAACCGGATCAACGGGCAACCAATCGTGGACCAAAAAGTGATTTTAAAGAGTCGTAATTCCGATGCTAACCTCTCTTACCCAACTGATAAGGGCAGTTTGCGGGGAATGTTTAACGTTTCGATTCCACTGTCTGATCTACCAACGGATTCCGTCGAAGATGTTTACATCCAGTACATGATCGGCACTCGTGAAATCAACCAACACTTGATTTTAGCGCGGTCGTTAGCAGGGCAAAATACCCAAGCAGTGTTACCCGGCGGTCGAATGGTGCTGATTGAAAAGAACTACCACAATGGCATCGTGATCAAAGAGTTCCCAGCACCATCATTTGGCGAAAAACTGGGTGCTGTACCCCAAAAGTTCCAGTCAGTATGGGGCTTGGGTAAAACCATCCAAGACAAGCTGAACCTGCAACGAATGCGGTGGTTATTCAAGTCTGGTCACCGACCATTTGAACAACCGACCATTGTGTTTGAAAGCTTTGGTGGTCGTCAGGTGAGTGATAGTCCGTACGCCATTTACCGGCTGTTTAGCGAACTATATCCTGGCTTTAACTTCGTTTGGTCAATTGATCGTAGCGTTAAAGGGTTCTGTAAAGCTAACAACATCCCTTACGTCATTCGGCGGACTTCCAAGTGGGTACGGACGTTAGAGAAATCCACCTACTGGATCAGTAACGCCCGCTTCCCAGCCTGGGTCAAGAAACCGAATTACGTGACTTACATTCAAACTTGGCACGGAACACCACTGAAGAAGTTGGGCTTAGACATTGAAAACGTGTCGATGCCGGGCACCACGACCAGCAAGTACCACGCGAACTTCGTTAAGGAAGCGAACCGTTGGGATGCACTGGTCTCACCAAATGATTATTCAACCCAAATCTTCCGGTCGGCCTTTGGGTTTAACAACCAGATTTTAAAGGTGGGGTATCCACGAAACGACGAACTCATTAATTCGTCGACAAGTGATATCGAAGAATTAAAGGTGAAGTTAGGCATTCCGTTAGATAAGAAGGTCGTTTTATACGCGCCAACTTATCGGGATAACCAATTCGCTGAAAAGGGTAAATACACCTTTGAATTGCCATTTAGCTTGGATGATTTCAAGCAACAGTTTGGTGAGGATACGGTTTTGATTTTACGGATGCACTACTTGATTGCTAACGCGTTAGACATTAGCGACTACACGGACTTCGTTTACGATTTCTCAAGTCATCCAGATATTTCAGACCTGTACCTCGTCTCAGATATGCTGATCACCGATTACTCATCCGTGTTCTTCGATTATGCCTACCTGAAGCGGCCAATTTTGTTCTATCCGTACGATTACCACTTGTACAAGGACGAATTGCGGGGCTTCTACCTGAACTACGAAAAGGACCTTCCAGGCGCCATTGCCAACAACGAGACCGAACTACTCGCTGGGGTGGCAGATTGCTTGAAGCAGCCTGATATGAGTAATGATAAGCAGTTTATGAAGTTCTACGACCGGTTCTGTGCGATCGATGATGGGCTAAGTTCCCTGAAGGTCGTCAACTACGTCGTGCACCAAATTGAAAAGAACGGTTAATGATACCGTAGTGAGATCCCAATGGTTAGTTGTTGATGACCAGTGGGATTTTTCGCTGTTACGTCGGTTAGTTTCTTACGGCGGTTAGCGACAAGCGATGGTTAATCGTGTTATACTAAAAAATAGCGTGATTTTGAACGATAGGTGAAAGGAACAACGATATGACATTATCCCAAGACGTCGCAACACGGCGCACATTTGCAATTATTTCTCACCCTGATGCTGGGAAAACCACCATTACCGAACAGTTATTGCTGTTTGGGGGCGTAGTTCGTCAAGCCGGAACGGTTAAGGCGAAGAAGAGTGGTAATTTTGCTAAATCCGATTGGATGGAAATTGAACAAAAACGTGGGATCTCGGTAACGAGTTCCGTGATGCAGTTTGACTACGAGGGGAAACGGATCAACATTCTGGACACCCCCGGACACGAAGATTTTTCTGAAGATACGTACCGGACGTTGATGGCCGTTGATTCAGCCGTCATGGTCATCGACTCTGCTAAGGGGATCGAACCCCAAACCAAAAAGCTGTTCCAAATCTGTAAGATGCGGGGCATTCCGATTTTTACCTTCATGAACAAGTTAGACCGTGATGGTCGCGATCCGTTGGACTTGATCGCCGAATTGGAAGAAGTTTTGGGCATCGAAGGTTACCCAATGAACTGGCCAATTGGGATGGGTAAGGAATTGAAGGGCTTGTACGACCGTTACCATAAACGGGTGGCCTTATTCCGGGCTGATTCTGATGAAACCACGTATTTGCCATTAGACGAAAATGGGGATATCAGCGATGATCAACCATTGAAGACCAACTCGTGGTACCAA
Source organism: Secundilactobacillus muriivasis (assembly GCF_054785195.1). Classification (NCBI taxonomy): domain Bacteria; kingdom Bacillati; phylum Bacillota; class Bacilli; order Lactobacillales; family Lactobacillaceae; genus Secundilactobacillus; species Secundilactobacillus muriivasis. The sequence continues at coordinate 64,322 of NZ_BAABMI010000003.1, forward strand.
GATGCGCGGGACAACATCGAGTTGATCGAAGACGCTGGAAACCAGTTTGACATGGATAAGATCGCCAGTGGGGATCAAACGCCAGTCTTCTTTGGGTCCGCTTTGGCGAACTTTGGGGTCAAGACGTTCTTGGAAACGTACCTCCAATTTGCGCCACAACCAGCAGCCCACCATACCCAAGAAGATGATGACGTTGAACCAACTGATGACCAGTTCTCAGGGTTTGTCTTCAAGATTCAAGCCAACATGGATCCGAAGCACCGTGACCGGATCGCCTTTGTGCGAATCTGTTCTGGGATGTTCAAACACGGGATGGATGTGACGTTGGGTCGGACGGGTAAAACCATGCGGCTATCCAACGTGACCCAGTTTATGGCGGACACCCGTGAAAACGTGGATACCGCCGTGGCAGGGGATATTATCGGCCTCTACGATACCGGTAACTACCAAATCGGTGATACGATCTACACTGGTAAGCACAAGCTTCAATTTGAAAAGTTACCACAATTTACGCCAGAACTGTTTGTGCGGGTCTCAGCGAAGAACGTGATGAAGCAAAAATCGTTCCACAAGGGAATCCAACAACTGGTTCAAGAAGGGGCCATTCAACTGTACACCTCTTATACGACCGGGGATTACATCCTTGGGGCCGTTGGGCAACTTCAATTTGAAGTGTTCCAGTTCCGGATGAAGAACGAATACAACTCGGACGTTGTCATGGAACCAATGGGCCACAAGATTGCTCGCTGGATCGATCCAGAACAACTGGACGAACGGATGTCATCAAGCCGAAACTTACTGGTCAAGGACTTGAACGAGGAACCACTGTTCTTGTTTGAAAACCAGTTTGCGGAACGTTGGTTTAAGGATAAGTATCCGGACGTGACGTTGACGGCGAAGTTGTAGTTTATCGATAGCTAATAGTTAAAAACGTGATCTGAAAGTCGATGATTGACTTTTAGATCACGTTTTTTGTTGTCGCTTGTGTCCAGCGTAAATGTGCGGAGCGAGACGGGTTGAGAGCGTAATGTAAGGGCACTCCGGTGAAAGCGCCCGGGTCTGGCGGTTTTATCGAAGTGCCCTTACATGCAGCTCTCAGTCTCGCGCAGCACCATTCGGCGTGGTGGCCAGAAAGCGCGTGGTTGACAAGTTTCTATAACTTCAGGAACCCTGGAAATAACAGTTTAAGTGGCGCCGAATTTTGTAGCCTCAACGAGCGCTTTTCAATGCGGCTTTGGTGAGCGAAGCGATGACAAACAGCCTACACCCAAATCGCACCCAAATCGCACCCAAATCGCACCCAAATCGCACCCAAATCGCACCCAAATCGCACCCAACACTTACGCTGGACATAAACGACAACAAAAAACGCAACAGGCATATGAACTAGCACTCGAAAATAAGCCGTCAGAGTTGAAAGTTATCAGCCTGTTACGTTTTTGTTGTTTATTGATAAATCACGCATTAGTGAAGCACTACTTGAGCGAAGGGCTATTCACCGAAATTGTGGCTTCAAGAACGTAGTGGCGAATGTGCTCATGCGCATAGGCCAAGGCATCATTGAAGTACTTGAACAGTTGATCAACCGTTCCGGTTAATTCAGTGGCGTAGTGCATGCTGGTGGGGTTGAGGCCTTGTTCTTTGGCAAGATCAACGATGGCGCCGATTTCGTTCATATAATCGTTATCACCAAAGGCGTAAAACGAGTATTTGCAATGAACGTTAAAGTTTTGAACTTGGCTTGCATCAACTAGGTCAACCACCTCAGCGTTCAAATAACGGTCAGCGTCGACGTCGCCGGGACACCCTTTGGAAAAGGTGAGTTCAAATACTTCGTGGACGTTTTCGCGATAAGAAAGCTGAGTCGCCGCTTTGACCACGTTGATCACGTTTTGTTGATTACCGCGGTATGTCGTACTGAATAGGTCAGTCTTGGACCAGACGGGTAGGGATTGCTGATTTAATTGATTAATTGCGGTTGTGATGATATCGACAAATTGGTCGCTCATCGGATAAATGCTAAGTTTGCAGCCGGTAATATCAATGGAACCGTCTAAATTACAAAGTGGTGCTGTCATTGGGAATACCTCCTAAACGTGTGCGCTAACTTGATCGACTTTGAGAACGTGAGCCCGCTTTAAAATGCGGTGAATCAATGTGACCAACCCAACTGAGAAAACAAGGTTGGAAACGAGGCGAGTTAAAAATAGAGCGGCCAACATTGGCAATGAGAACTTAATGTAGCCGTGAATAAAGAGTGCTGAAGCGAAGGTAATGATCGTCGAAAGAATGGCGGCAACGGTCAGTGATCGAACGTCAAAACGCCGGTATTTGAAACTTGCGAATCCCAGCTCGCTCCCCACACCTTGGAAAAAGCCTGCAACAAGGGCGATAATGCCGAATTGGCCGCCCGCAAAGCTTTCGACCAGAGCCCCAATCATTTCGCTTAACAGTGGTGCGCCTGGCAGTCGAACGATCATGTAGGCAAGTGGCCCACCCATGCACCATAGGCCAAAGAGAATTTCCCCAACAAACTGGCCCAAGCCAAGCGGGGTTAGGATGGCATAAACTAAGGTGTAGATCCAATCGGAAACCACAAACATGAGGCCGACAAAAATTGAAATAATTGCAACGGTGATGACATCTCGCAGATGCCAGTGAAATTGATGTTGAATCGTAATCATCTCCTTAAAGTTATCAGCGAACAAAAAAACAGCCCGCGATTAAAAATCGAGGCTGTTTGAGCAATTGAAACGGTTTCATCCATGATTAATCAACTAAAATAAGCTTATCGTTAGACGGTCGGTTTCAAGAGAACTCCCTTCGCTGGTATTAACCAGATCAGGTTCAGCGGGTGTAATCTCAGCACAACGGCACCCCGATTCTTGATTAAGTCTAGCGTACGAGGAAACCGGTTAAATGTCAAACAAAATTATGATTAATTCGATTAACGTCCGGTTATTTGGCCGATATAGTGAGGTTGATGGTTCAATAGTAAGGATAATCACGTCACTTGACGATAACTCAAAAACACCAGCATTCGCTGATTCCACGAATGCTGGTGTTTAGTCGTTCATTATAAATTCACATCCATATTAAACGTTAGCTTCGACAACGTTAAGCCTTGTTCGAATAACTGGTTGATCAATTGCGTCGTGCGTTCCTGAGTAGCGTCAGCAATCGCGCGATTTTGGGCTGTTAAATAAGCAGTCAATTCCGCGCCATCTAATTGCTTAGCTGCAGTATCCGTCGCCGCAACGTGAGCGGTGAAAGCCTGCTTTGAAGCGGTCAGAAAATCGATATCTGGTTGAATAAATTCAGCGTAGTGGGATTCAACCAAGACGGATAATTTCCGGTACAGCCAGTAGGCACTGACGTTATCGGCGTGCAGTGGCGTTGCGCTGTAGGTTGGGGCGGTGTCCGTTGCATTTGCAAAGAATGGAACAAACGGACTAAAGGCTGGAACGCCTAAACAAAGCCACATGATGGCCGACTGAGCAGCTGGCACGTCATTCCGGAGTTGAAGGACGTGGGAATTTTGGGTCCGGTTCATCGCAATTGGCCGGAACTTTGTTTTGAGCGCTTGTGGGCCGCGTCCCAGTGGATCATAGTCGGTTTCATTGTAGTGGGAGCCCAAGATAGCTGATACGTCATCAACGCTAATTTTACGGTTTGCATGGCAGATGAAGGGCAGGTCGGATGAATCGGGTTCCTGATGCACATCGGGAGTTAAATACCGTTGGCCGTACCAGACACGTGGGGTGTTGTAGTGGCGGTCCTTTTCGGTATCCGTTCCGAAAATTCGACGGAAGTTCCAAGTTGTTGGGTCCGGATTCAAGTGGTGCTCACTGACGAAGTCTTGAATGCCAGCTGACCACATAAATTGGTCAGGATCATCGAAATCTACGTTTTGAATGGCAACTTGATTGGCCGTCACAACGTAGGCATCGTCCGGAATGCGTTGGGCAACCCAGTGATGACCGGTAACGATTTCCATGTACCAAGCTTCATCGTGGTCGGCAAATAAAACGGCGTTGCCTTCAGGGGAACCGTATTGCTTGATCAAGTCACCAAGTACGCTAACGCCGTGGCGCGCAGATGTGATAACGGGAAGGACCATTGTTGGCATCGTGTCTTCAGCAAGACCATCCGGAACTAATGGATCAAAGGCCAGTGCTTTAGGGTTACCGTAAACACTTTCTGTGGCGCTCATAGCAACGTTATTAGCGTTAATGCCACTTTCTTCGTACAGGCCCTTTTCAGCGACTTCAACGTTGGGGGTTGCTTGGTAAGCCACACCGTTTTCAGGTAATGGGGCTTCAAAACCGTTTTGAGTCGATTTTAGAATTTCGTGTCGATCGTGAACCGCCTCATGCATGTAAAATCGTTGTGGCGTGAGGGGGTAAAAGGTATCGTCATTTCGGGCGATCATGACGGAACCATCGATACTAGCGGCTTTCCCAACTAGAATCGAGGTACAGGCTGAATGTGGTTGCATAACAAAACTTCCTTTATCGTTAAATTAACTCCTATGATAGCGTAGTTGCGTGAAAATTTGTGAAGAATTAGAAAAAATAAATCAGTGTTTGTCAGAAAAGCGCAAGCCAGTTACAAAGATTGCTTGCTCACTGAAAACTCGGTACACTTCAAGATTCTTGTGTCTCGAAGTAGTTATACCAATTGATTCAAACGCATTTACAACCGGGAAAAACTCGGGTAAAACAGTTTCACTTGTGAAAACGTTGACAAGTGATGATGGTTGTGTAAAATATAGTTGTGAACAAGTTAACGTTATAACCTGCACCCACATAGGAGGAATTTTTCATGAAAGTTGTTGTCATTGGTTGTACTCACGCTGGTACCTTTGCGACGAAACAAATTTTAGCGGAACATCCGGATGCGGACGTGACCGTTTACGAACGAAATGACGTGATTTCGTTCCTGTCTTGTGGCATCGCACTTTACCTTGGTGGTCAAGTGAAGGATCCACAGGGGCTGTTCTACTCGAGTCCGGAAGAGTTAGCTAAGTTAGGGGCCAACGTTCAGATGCAACATAACGTGAAGAACGTGGATAATGGCACGCACACCGTGACGGTTGAAGACTTGGCAACTGGTGAGACCAGTGTGCAACATTATGATAAATTAGTGATGACGACTGGCTCATGGCCAGTGGTACCACCAATTCCTGGAATCGACAGTGACCGGGTATTGCTGTGCAAGAATTGGGCGCACGCACAAGCATTATTCAAACAAGCCGCAAGTGCTAAACGAATTGCCGTGATTGGTGCCGGCTACATTGGGGCAGAATTAGCCGAAGCCTACTCGCTTGATGGTCATGAAGTGACCTTAATCGACGCGCAAGAACGGGTGATGCCCAAGTACTTCGATGCCAGTTTTACGGATAAAATTGAAGCCGATTACGAAGCGCACGGGGTTAAATTAGCGTTGAATCAAAAGGTGCAATCCTTTGAAACGAACGGTCAGGAAGTGACGATCAAGACCGATAAAGAAACGGTTACGGTTGACTTAGCAGTGCTTTGCATTGGCTTCCGGCCAAACACGGAACTCTTAAAGGGCAAGGTCACGATGGCCGAAAACGGGGCAATTATCACCAACGATTACATGCAAAGTTCAGATCCAGACATTTTTGCTGCGGGTGATAGTGCAGCAGTTCACTACAACCCAACGGGTAAAAATGCGTATATTCCATTGGCAACTAATGCCGTTCGACAAGGCATCTTGGTTGGCAAGAACTTAGTAAAACCGACGACCCGTTACATGGGTACGCAATCCTCATCTGGTTTGGCACTTTACGGCGTTTCAATTTGTTCAACTGGCTTAACCTATGAAGCCGCCCACGCTCAAGGCATTGAAGCTAAGCAGGTCATTATGGAAGATAATTATCGGCCAGAGTTTATGCCAACCACGTTACCCGTTCAAATGTCATTGGTTTATGATCCAGCAACCCGCCGAATCTTAGGGGGCGCACTGATGAGTAAGTACGATATTTCACAGTCAGCTAACTTATTGTCGGTTTGCATCCAAAACCATAACACGATCGATGACCTAGCAATGGTGGACATGCTGTTCCAACCAAACTTTGACCGACCATTTAATTACTTGAATATTTTAGCGCAAGCAGCACAAGCCCAAGAGGCTTAGTTGCTTAAAAGCCTTACCTGACAATTGCGTTAGGTAAGGTTTTTTGATTTTGGTCACAAAAAAATCATGAAAAATTCTAATGGTAATCATAATATTTAATGTAAAATACGATACACTAGTAGTAGAAATACAATCTCATTTCACTATCTGATGATTTTTAATAGTGAATTAGGAAAGGACTGCTCGAGATGACAATGACGACTGCAACCCAAAGCCGGCAACAACTTGCCGAACAGTTAAAGACGGATCTATCCCGCGGCCTGACCAAAGAAATGGTGATGCAGCGGCAACAACTTGGCCGAAATGAACTTCAGGAAGAAAAGCCGCCTTCGCTACTTCAAAAAATCTGGAGGCATGTGTCAGACGTCGCCTCGTTGGTTCTTTTGTTTGCAGTGGTGTTATCAACGTATCTCGCGATTGCGGTGAACGGTGGTTGGACGAAACCAATTGTGATTGGTGCCATTTTAGCATTGAACATTGTAATTGGAATGTTTCAAGAACACAGTGCCGAAAAATCACTCTCTGCGCTCAAAAAACTGAACGTTCATGAAGTTACGGTGATTCGTGATGGTCAGGCGCAAGTGATTAGCGCGACCGAACTCGTCGTTGGTGACCTTGTTCAACTCCGAGGTGGTAATCAAATTCCAGCGGATGGCCGATTAGTCGAAGCAGTTGCGCTTCAACTAGATGAAGCGATTCTAACCGGTGAAAGTGAACCCGTGAAGAAAACTGCGGACGCGTTACCGAAGCAGGCACCCGAGTTGGGCGATCGGCGAAATGAAGTCTTTTCTGGAACCGGGGTTGCCCAAGGAACTGGCTTAATGGTAGTGACCGCGATTGGGATGGCGACCGAACTTGGCGCCATTGCCGGTATGTTGAACCGAACGAAGAGCCGGATGACACCGTTACAAAAGCGACTCAATCAACTGTCCAGTCGGTTAACTGGGGTGGCAATCGTGGGTGGCATTGCCATCTTTATCTTGGGGGTCTTTTTCCAGGGTGAGCCACTGACGGACGCGTTGATGATTGGGGTCTCGTTGGCAGTTGCGGCGGTGCCAGAAACATTACCAATTATTGTCACGATTAGTCTGGCCCATGGGGTAACTGCGATGGCGAAACAACACGCAATTATGCGCCGGGTTGATGCGGTTGAAACGATCGGTGGCGTGAATGTGATTTGTTCGGATAAAACGGGAACGTTGACCCAAAACCAGATGACCGTTACGGATTACTGGTTAGCCGGTCAACCACAGGCGATTCAGGTGAAGAAGATGGCGTTAGCGGATGAGAATTTAGCCTTGATGCGCTTAATGGGATTGGCAACCAACGCCACTCGTGAAACTGTCGATGGCGAAGTTGTTGAAGTTGGTGACTCAACTGAATTAGCAATCGTTCGCTGGTTGGCTAAATTTGATCAATCCCGGGCGCAATTTGAGACTGACTATCCTCGAGTAGCCGAGGATCCGTTTAACTCAACCAAGAAAACGATGGCGACCCTTCATCGGATGCCAGATGGGCGGTATTTGTTAATCGTTAAAGGCGCAATTGATCATTTACCAGTTACGCAAACGGAGGCCCAACGGGCGGTAACCATGCGAATTCATGATCAGTTTGCGCAAAGGGCATTGCGCGTGTTGGCGGTGGGGTACCGAATCTTTGATGACCGACCGACTGAATCGATTGAAGCGTTACAAAGTGACCTTCAACTGAGCGGTTTGATTGGCATGATCGATCCGCCAAGGGATGCGGCGATCGTTGCGGTCCGGCAAGCTGCTGATGCCGGCATTCGTACGGTGATGATTACGGGTGACCATCTGGAAACCGCTAAGGCAATTGCGAAACAAATTGGCATTTTAAAACCAACGGATCAGGTGCTGACAGGGGCTTCTTTGCGAACATTAAGCGATGAAGAGTTAACGCAGCGAATCGCAGACGTCAGTGTTTATGCCCGGGTATCGCCGGAAGACAAGATTAGAATCGTGACCGCTTGGCAAAGTCAAGGCGCAACGGTCGCCATGACGGGGGACGGGGTGAACGATGCACCGGCGCTGAAGGCTGCGGATGTTGGTGTTGCCATGGGCATCACGGGTACCGAAGTTTCGAAAAATGCCAGTGACATGATCTTGACTGATGATAATTTCGAAACGATTGTTGCGGCGATTGCGACTGGCCGGGCCGTTTATCAAAATATCTTAAAAGCCGTTGAATTTTTAATCGGTGTTAACTTTGCCCAAATCTTCTTGATGATTACGGCAGTGATGATTGGGTGGGGCGCACCGTTGATTGCGGAACAGTTATTGGTGATCAACGTGCTCGCTGATGGGATTCCGGGATTCTATCTCAGTCGAGAACCCGCTGAAGCACAGACGATGCAACGACCACCAATTTCACGCCAAACGAGTATTTTTGCGGATGGGATGACACGTCGGGTGGCGGTTCGGACAACAACGTTTATTATTTTGACGTTGGGCATCTACGGCCTCGGCCGGTTCGGTTTAGCAAATAACGATCCAATGATTGGGTCGACGATGCTCTTCTTCACGTTAGCACTGGGATCAATGATCGATATTTATCCGATTAAGACTCGTCAACCGCTAACTTGGCAGTCGATTCGAGGAAATCATGCGTTGAACGTAGGGGTTTGCTTGGCCGCAGCCTTCGTCGTTGCAATCGCGATTATCCCTGGCTTACGCGAACTATTTTCAGTAACGACCATGCCGATGTTGAACTGGGTGATCGTTGGGGTGGCAATCTTTATTCCAAGTTGTGTCCTGGAGATTGCAAAACGTATTCGGTTAAAGCGACAAGATGTGCCACAGATGCTGATGTCGAGTGATTGATATTAGTTAGGTACTCTAAAAAGGTCCCATGGCTCCCAAAATTGGGAAGCCATGGGACCTTTTTCAATTGACGATGTTAATCAGCGGTGGTTGGTTGATGTTTTAGTCGAACGTAGTGAGCCGGAATGATCCAATCGTGAGTTAAGCGATACCACATAATGCCAGCGGGATCTTCTAGTTGACCGGTGATCGTTACGGGCGTGTTATGGGCTAGCTCGCCGATAATCAGACCATTTGGTGCATCGTAGTAGGAAACCGACTCGTTTGCAACGAAATCGATGCGTCCCTCAAAGTGAACGGCATCAAACTGTGGCTCAGCAGGAATGTCGTCATCATTATCGATTGGTGTTTGTGCTGGGCGGTCGGTGATTACGATTTTATCATTCAAAATCCATTGGGGACCACCGAGGTTGTACCAAACATCACCGTTCGTTAACGTCACCTTCATAAAAGCCCGCCAAACGGAATGGCTGGGAAATTCGTACGGATGGCGCTTGCCCGCAGGTGTGTAATAAATTGGCGTTGACTGATTCAACTCTAGGTAGTAGTTGACCCGCTGGACAGATTGCCAATTGGCCTGCCGAAGTAGGGCAATCAAAACTTGAGGTTGATCGGTAAAGTGACCGGTCAATGGTCGGCTAGCTTTAATCATCCGATACCCTTCAATTTTAGGTGTTTTGAAGAGAAAGGGGACGTTTAGTGGGCCGGAGAGTAGTTTTGGCACGGCAACGAGTCGCCCAGTATCGTAGTCGATGGGATAAAGAATCGCCGGATGGCCAAGCTTTTTAATAAAATGCAGGGTCATGATATGGTAGGGCGCGTCAAAAGTCGTGGTAAAGCCCTGAATATCTGCGAGCAAGTAATCATCAAATTGACGAAATTCTAAATGCAACGGTTCGCCCAGTTGGCCATTTAACCACTCCGGATCACTAAGGGCGGTGCCGGCCTCGTCAACGTAGCCAATCAAGACGACAGCGTTGGTCGTATTCACATTAGGGGTTGAAGGGGCAGCGTAGAATTCAGCTTGAGCTGGCACGTCGTTTTTAGTGGCTGGTTCCGCTTCCATTGGTGCGTTCGGTTGAGCGTCACTATCGTTACCAAATAGGCGCCGTAGCTGTTCTAAAAAAGTCATTCACACCCCTCCTCACTTAGTTTTAATTCTAGTATACCGCATGATGGCGAGAAATTAATAGCAGTTTGTGAGGTTTGTTTGGCATTTTTTCTTATGCGTGTTTGAACTGTCGTTTGTGTCCAGCGACAACATTCTTCTGTTTAGCTTGTGAAGTGCGGTGATTTGCGTGGACTTACGATTCCGGTAAGCGGCTAGGTTCCTGCTGTGGGGCCGGCCTGAGCCAAAGGGCGGTCTCAGACCTCAAATGTAAGCCTCGCCAAACCCCGTGCGAGTCTTACATTTGTCCCCGATAATTAGCGGTTGTTGGAAGACCGTCAACAACCACCAATTATCGCGACACAGCATCCACCTAGCCGCTTACCGAAATCTTACGTTGGCGCAATTCGGCACTATTGTAGACCATCTCAAGTGCTTAACTGGACATCTTGCGGCGATATCGTAATAACATTAACGTTGATTTGACAAACGCAGAATTGATCAGCGGTACCGTTCCATAATTGCGATGGATAAGCATCAATACCGCTTAATGCCAACGCAACGGTATTAAGTTCACGCAAACATGACGTACAACCGGCAGATTTAGCACTGCGCAATCGTTGATTCATTACGGTTACTGAACATTGACCACGATTATTTTCGCGTGTTGGGTTATCGTTCAACGTTGTCATCACGCAGTTTCGTCAGCTTCAGAATGTGACAATCAGATGTTCTGGTCAACTACAGCGCACCATGTAGCGGGAGGTGGAGGCGCGCGAGGCTCAGCAGTGTCGGTATGACTTAAGCAGTCGTAGTCCGTGGGGTTCGGACTGCGAGTACTTTAGTCATACGCGGGTCCGGAGAGATCCGGCACGGAAGTGGTCTTCTTCCGTTCCTAGCTCGTAGGCCCGCCACTGCGTTCCAGCCTCGCATAGCGCCGGAGCCTCCCGCGGCATCCTTCCACAATGTAATCCATGATTAACGCGCAAACGAAGCCAAATTTCACAAACTCCACAAACAAAAAGCACGTACCCGCAAAGCAGGCACGCGCTTTAATGATAAGCGTCTCACAGAACGCTAATTGTTAATCATTTTTAGGCTAATCATCGGAAGCAGTTGAAGCCGATTCTGGTGGTGCAGCCGGTGCTTCTTCTGCAAGGGTGATTTCGCCGTTTTCAATCTTAGCGACAAGGTTCTTAACGTCGGCATGATCAAGATAGTAGTCAGCGATTCGGTCTTCGATCTGTTCTTGGATGACCCGACGAAGTGGTCGAGCGCCCATGGCTGGATCGTAGCCTAAATCAACAAGTTTGTCTTCGACTGGTGCCGTCACGTGAACGTGCAACCCTTGGGTAGCTAACATAGCGTTCACATCATCGATCATCAAATCAACGATCTTCGTCAAGTTGGACTTGGTGAGGGCGTTAAATTCAACGATGTCATCAAACCGGTTTAAGAATTCTGGCTTGAAGTAGTTGGTTAATTGATCCAAAACAGAGTGGGTCTTGCCACTTGCTTCAGCACCGAACCCGACGTTGGCTTCAACATCACCAGTCCCAGCATTAGAGGTCATGATGATGATGGTATCCTTAAAGGAAACGGTTCGGCCTTGAGAATCGGTCAAACGACCATCGTCTAGAATTTGAAGGAACATGTGCATGACGTCTGGGTGCGCCTTTTCAACTTCGTCTAGTAGGACAAGGCTGTATGGATGACGCCGAACTTGTTCTGTCAATTGACCGGCTTCTTCGTAGCCAACGTAGCCAGGAGGTGACCCGATCAATTTTGCCACTGAATGTGGTTCCATATATTCGGACATGTCAAACCGAATCATGGCTTCCTTGGAGCCGAAGAGTTCACGCGCTAATTGCTTAGCGAGCTCGGTCTTACCAACCCCGGTAGGACCAACGAATAGGAACGAGCCGATTGGTCGACCAGTGCCGTTCAAACCAATTCGGTTCCGACGAATGGCACGAGAAACTTTATCAACCGCTTCGTCTTGACCAATGACGTGGGACTTCAATTGCCCACCAAGGTCGCGGAGCTGTTCTTGTTCTTTGTTTTGAAGTTCGCCAACTGGGATACCAGTTTTTTCTTCCACGATTTGTTGCATATCCGCTTCGGTGACCTTTGGTTGTTCGTCAGAAGACGATGCCGTTTGGGAACTCTTCGCGTTTTCAAGTTTCGTCACTTGATCACGGTAGTAGGCGGCTTTTTCGTAGTCTTCCTGCTTTAAGGCAGCTTGCTTTTGATCTTCAGCAGCTTTGATCTTATCATCGATGGTTTTAGGATCGACAACGTTGATCGTCAAATTCTTCTTTGAGCCAGCTTCGTCCAAAAGGTCGATAGCCTTGTCAGGTAAGAATCGGTCTTGAATGTAACGATCAGATAATTTGACCGCTGCTTCAATGGCGTCATCAGTATATTGAACGTGGTGGTAGTCTTCGTACTTCTTTTGAATGCCCTTCAAAATTTGAATGGCTTCTTCAGAGGAAGGTTCGTTAACCGTTACGGGTTGAAGACGACGGGCGAGGGCTTGATCCTTTTCAATATCACGGTATTCATTTAAAGTTGTTGCCCCAACGAGTTGGAATTCACCACGAGCAAGAGCTGGTTTCAAAACGTTACCAGCATCCATGCCACCTTCGGCATTACCAGCACCCACGATTTCGTGAATTTCGTCAATGAACAGGATAATGTTTGGGTTCTTTTGAACCTCTTCCATTAACTGTTGCATCCGTTGTTCAAATTGACCACGAATCCCAGTTCCTTGAACCAGAGAAACGACGTCAAAGCGGATAATCTTTTTATTGATCAGTTTTTGAGGAACGTCACCCGAAACGATCTTTTGGGCTAAGCCTTCGACAACGGCCGTTTTACCGACCCCAGCTTCACCGATTAAGACGGGATTGTTCTTCGTGCGTCGGTTCAAGATTTCGATGACCCGAGCGATTTCCTTATCACGACCGATCACGGGGTCGATTTTACCTTGGCTTGCAAGTTCAGTGAGATCGAGGCCATATTGACCGAGGAGTCCGCCGCCCTTGTTACCTTGGCCATTGTTGTTACCGCCCCTTGGGCCATTAGGCTGAGTAGGGGGAACTTGTTGTTGATAGCCCTGTTGACCATTGTTCAGATTACCATTTTGGATGGATCTGAAAATATCATCAAGGCTGTTAAAACCAAATGGGTCTTGTGCCATACGTGCACCTCCGTTTCCAGAATTAGGGTTGTTAGATTGCTGATTTTTCAGCAATTGATAGCAATTTTGACATAAATCAACTTGCTGTCGCTCTCCATTAACGTTTAGGTAGAGATGAATTGTCGCTTCGCGTTGATGACAGTTCTGACAGAGCATATTTTGACTCCTTTCTCATTAAAGTCGTCAGGTCAATTGGTGTTAATTGTTTGACCAATCTTGACCATTGACCATATTATACAATATTCAAGTCGGAACGCAAGCGGTTTGCTCACGTTTTCAAGATAAAATTAGCACGACACTTGTGCGAGTGCTAATTCAAGTAATGTTGTATCGCAATCAGCGTTTCAGTGCAAGGATTTTGATTCAATTCACAAGATTGATTGTTAAAATACGAAGTCATGGGCTACTCTTTCACTTACGATGGCGGTACAATTGATGCACTTCTTTTTGAAGTCACTACATAGAAAATGAGATGATGTTATTGAAGTGGAATGCACAACTATATGACCAGCAACACGATTTTGTGGCCGCTTACGGTAAGGGGTTGTTGACGTTTATTCCGCAACAACCGAACCAAGCGATTTTAGACCTTGGCTGCGGGACTGGCGGACTAACGGCACAGTTAACCCAATTAGGTCATCGGGTACTGGGAATCGACAGCTCAGCAAGTATGATTGCCGAAGCGAAACGGACGCACCCCAAGGCTGAGTATCAGGTCCAAAACGCGCTCAAGATGGCCTACCAAAACGAATGGGACGTGGTATTTTCAAATGCCGTCTTTCACTGGATCCCCAACCATCAGTTGCTCATGAATCAAATCGCGCGGGCGCTAAAACCAAATGGCGTACTCGTTTGTGAGTTTGGCGCTGCTGGCAATATTGCCACCATTGAACGTGGCTTTGATGCGGCGCTACAACGCGTTGGTGGTCGGTATCAGTCAAGGTTTAATTTTGCAACTGCTGAGGCGTTCGGCAATGAGGTTGAGCATGCTGGAATGACGATCGAACAGGTTGAAACCTATGATCGACCAACGCCATTGAAGGGTGGCGAAGCCGGATTAGCCAACTGGGCCCGGCAATTCTTTGCCAGTGATTTGGCACGCTATAATAACCAGCAACAAACTGAAATTTTAACGGCGATGGCGGATTACGTTCGACCAACACTCTGGGATGGCCAGCAGTGGGTCGCTGATTACCGGCGACTAAGGTGTGTCGCTCACCGATAACGGGATAAAAGTTGGGTGAACGGGCAACTTTTTGTTAAACTAGAACAGCAGACTAATGATGAAAGGGGGAGATGACGAGTGGCAACTGATTATACAGCACTAATGATGCAACTTAAAAATGGTGAAATCGAAACGTTCACCGTTGAGCCGACTGATTTTATGACGTTTCAAACCGCCTACATGGCTTTTGAATTCCGAAAACGCATCATTGGTAAGGCTGAAAAAAACGGGACCGTGATTTATCATTATGATCACGACCAAACACAATAAATTTAGTGATGTAAGCGGTTGATAAATGCTTACATTCGCTTGTATTTTAGTGCATTAATTGATATTCTTAGGATAAAGGTAACTTTCGTTGAATCTCGTGAAAACAATTTTCATGAAATCTAGCGATTGAGGCCTATAAAGACTATAGTTCGTCGAAGGAGATCGATATTTATGGAAAAACGTAACTTCAAAATCACCGCAGAAACAGGGATTCACGCACGTCCAGCAACTTTATTAGTTCAAGCTGCTAGTAAGTATAACGCTGACATCACTTTAGAATATGATGGCAAGTCAGTTAACTTGAAGTCAATCATGGGCGTTATGTCATTAGGCGTTGGCCAAAACACCAACGTCACGATTGCTGCCGATGGCGATGACGAAAAGGAAGCTATGGAAGAAGTCGCTAAGACGATGAAAGAAGAAGGCCTCTCTGAATAATGGCCCGTCAGGTACTGAAGGGAATTGCGGCCAGTGATGGCATTGCGATTGCCGAGTCATATCGACTAGTTGAACCTGACCTTTCCTATTCTAATGCGCCCATTACGGACGTTAACGCTCAGATTACTCGGTTATCAAGTGCCATTGTTGCGGCTAAGGCTGATGTTGCCCGGATTAAACAACGGGCGATTCAAACAATGGGGGCTGATGAAGCAGCTGTGTTTGATGCTCATCTTGAAATTTTGTCTGATCCTGAGTTGATTCGTCAGATCGTTAAACTGATTCGTGACCAACATTTTGGCGCAGAAGCTGCGTTAAAGCAGGTGACGGATCAGTACGTTGATTTGTTTGAGAACATGCAAGATAATCCCTATATGCAGGGACGAAGCAGCGATATTCGTGACGTTACCAAACGGGTGTTAGCACATCTGTTGGGAGTGACGTTACCCAATCCGGCAATGATCGATCATGAAGTCATTATCGTGGCGCATGATTTAACACCAAGCGATACCGCTCAGTTGGATCGGCGCTACGTGAAGGGGTTTATTACGGATGTCGGTGGTCGAACATCTCATTCGGCAATCATGGCACGGACCCTTGAGATTCCTGCAGTTGTGGGAACTCAAAGCGCAACGGCAATGATTGAAAATGGTCAAACGATTATGGTTGATGGGTTACATGGAACTGGGCTGGTTGAACCGACAGCTTCAGAGATGACAAAGTACCAGCAAGCGGAACAACAGTTTCGTCAGCAAAAGATTGAGTGGAAACGACTCAAAGATGCACCGAGTGAAACACAAGATGGTGTCACCCACCTCATTGCCGCTAATATTGGAACCCCGCAGGATCTACAAGCGGTGCTCGACAATGGCGGTGACGGGATCGGGTTGTTTCGGAGTGAGTTTTTATACATGGATGCCACTGATTGGCCCACAGAAGACGATCAGTTTGCTGCGTACCAATCAGTTGTGGCAAAAATGGCTGGGAAACTGGTTGTTGTACGAACGATGGATATCGGTGGCGATAAGAAACTGCCTTATCTCAAGTTACCGGATGAGATGAATCCCTTTATGGGGTTTCGGGCCATCCGAATTAGCTTACAACGAACTGAAGTTTTCCGGACCCAACTCCGAGCACTATTGCGCGCATCGGCATTTGGTAATTTGTGGATCATGTTTCCAATGATCGCCACCTTAGCGGAATTACGAGCGGCTAAGGCCGTCTATTACGAGGAACGTCAACGATTGATTGATGAAGGTCAATCAGTTGGTGAGGTTAAACTTGGCATGATGGTTGAGGTACCCGCAACCGCTGTGATGGCGGATCAGTTTGCCAAAGAAGTGGACTTTATGAGCATTGGCACGAACGACTTGATTGGTTATACCATGGCGGCCGATCGTACCAACGAACAAGTCTCTTACCTGTATCAACCCTATAATCCTGCGATTTTAAGGTTGATCAAACAGGTGATCGATGCTTGTCACCACGAAGGCAAAGTCGCTGCGATGTGTGGCGAAATGGCCGGAGATCAGATTGCGGTGCCGCTTTTAGTTGGCATGGGATTAGACGAGTTTTCAATGAGTGCAACGAGCATGCTCAAAACCCGAGCACTGTTTCGCCGACTTGATTCTCAGAAAATGGTGCGGTTAGTTGATCGTGCCATTCAGGCTCAGACCAATGAAGAAGTGGTCCAATTAGTGGATGATGTTGTGTTTTAGTTAACTAAATGAAGCACGTTAAATTTCAATTTATATTGAAGTTTGACGTGCTTTTTTTGCGTTCGTTTTGATTGTCATTTGTGTCCAGCGTAAGTGTGCGGAGCGAGGCGGTTAGAAGGTGGAGTGTAAGCATGACCCAGCGAAGCTACCGGGTTTGGGTAGGTTGGCTGGGTCATGCTTACATGCAACCTTCTGCCTCGCGCAGCACCATTCGGCGTGGTGGCCAGAAAGCGCGTGGTTGACAAGTTTCTACAACTTCAGGAACCCTAGAAATGACAGCTTAAGTGGCGCCGAATTTTGTAGCCTGAGAGCGCCGGTTTTCGTGCGGCTTTGGCGAGCGAAGCGATGACAAACAGCCGACACTCAAAACTGCACCCAACACTTACGCTGGACACAAGCGGCAGCAAAACCACGATAGGTAACGCATCATTATAGCAACTTTGTTCAACCATTAAGAAAGCTCTAAAATTGTTACGGCGAAAACGGATTCACACTCGATTTGTCGGAGTTGCCTTGACCCGTCAACTTGATTTCGTTAGACTATTCAAGATTGTGCTTTAAACGCTAGGTGGTGGCCTAGTCACCTAGAATTGAGGTTGAAAAGGAGCGTTACATGTTTATTTTTAGTGGTTTTGTCATTTTTTATCCGCTGATTGTGTCGGTGATTTGGATCGTGGGGGCCTTATTTTTCGGTCTCCAGCAACGATTGATCCAGAAGCCAGCACTTAGTGGTGAACAGCCGTTAGTGTCCGTCCTGATTCCTGGTCATAACGAGGCCGATACCTTGCATGAGGTCGTTGCATCGGTAGCAGGACTGACTTATCAGCATCTCGAATTAATTTTAATAGACGATGGTAGCACGGATGATACGTTGACCGTGATGCGCGACTTACAGGCGCAGTATCAAGGCCAATTTCCGATCCAAGTGGTTCCAATTCAACAAAATGCCGGAAAAGCGAACGCCTTAAACGTCGGGTTGGGCTACGCGAATGGTGAGCATTTATTGTGTTTGGATTCGGATTCTTATCTAGATGAACAGGCCTTGACGCACATGATGCAATCGATGCTAGCCGATCCCCAAAACGGGGCAGTGGCGGGTCGGCCGGTAGTTCGAAATCGCACGACGTTGTTGGGGCGGTTGCAATTATTAGAATACATTGGGATCATCGACATTATTAAACGGGGACAAGCCTTCATTACCGGGCATATCACCACTGTATCTGGGGTGATCGTGGTTTACCGAAAAGCTGCGGTTGAAGCAGTGTCTGGCTGGACGACGGAAGCATTGACCGAAGACATTGATATGACCTGGAAACTCTACCGTCAACATTGGCACGTGGTGTACTGCCCGCAAGCGGTATCCTGGATCTTGGTTCCGGAACACATTCGGGCACTGATCCGGCAACGGCGGCGATGGGCTCGTGGCGGTTTGGAAGTGTTGGTCCGCAATCGTCAGTTGATTTTTACTGGGCGGTTAGCGGAACAGTGGTTATTGCTAGATATGATTATTAGTAATGTTTGGGCGTTATGCTGTGCATTTAGTGTCCTGACTTACTTCTTAACGATGCTGTTTTCACAATCGTTGATTTTAGACGGTGGCATTTTATTCGTGTTGACGTTGATCAGTATTGTCCAGTTCATTATTGGTTTTACCAGTTCACAACGCCAAGGTTACGTGGATTGGCAGGATCTGCTGCTTTTACCGATGTACTTTATTTTCTACTGGGCGGTCAACCTCATTAGCTGCATCACGGCATTGGGGTCATTCTTTTTGGATCCGCAACGTAAAGGTGTCTGGTCCAGTCCTGATCGGGGGGTGTAGGTGTGGATAAACAACAATTGGTCATTCGTAAAAAGACATCATTGGGCGCTCGCTTGCGTCGACTGGTGCTACTAGTCGTGCTCTGGGCGATTGCTTTAGGTGTCCTGACCGTAAACGTTTGTTTTATGCTGGGAATCTACACTGATGCGTTAGTGGTCAACTATGCGTTGTTCAACCTGTCGTTTCGGATGTATAAAGTTTTAGGCCTGACGATCGTTTTGATTGGTGGGCTAGTTGCGGTTTACGGTGTGTGGCACCTTAGACGGTTAAAGCGAAAGGCGGTACAACATGACCAAAACTAACCGAAAATGGCTGTTAGGAATTTTTCTGGTGCTTTTTGTGAGTGTCTTATCGGTAAACGTGTACAAGAAAGTGACCTTTGAACGCGGCATTCACGAAAATTTTGCCTTGGCATCGGCGGATCAGCAAATCAAAAACGGAATTATGGTGCTGTGTTACCACCGAATTTTAAACGATACAGCGGCGGTTTCAACGATGGAGCACTTAACGCCAAATAACCAGTTACACGCCTATAATGTGAATTTATCTGAATTTAAGCAACAGATGACCTTTCTGCAACGGCACCATGTTCGGGTCATTTCAACGGCCCAAATGGTGACAATGCTTAAAAAGCACCGTACTGTTCACGGTAAATATGCAGTCATCACCTTTGACGACGTCGATCGTACCCTTACCGAAAATGCCGCCCCGGTGCTTAAGCGGCACGGGTATCCCTTCACGGCGTCAATCATCACCGGGACGACTGGTCGTTACATTGGTGGCGAACAGTTGGCGTCATGGCCCGAAGTGTTAAAAATGAAGCGTCAAGTTGGGGGCTTGCTAACGCTTGGCGTCCATACGAATAATATGCACTACTTAGTGAAAGGCACCCCAGTATTTAACTTGCGCAAACACTACTTAGCCTTTAAGCAAGATTATGCGACTAGTCAACGGGTGTTGAAGGCTAAAACTGGCCAAACGTCGCCAATTTTCACGTATCCGTATGGGAGTGGCACCTCACAGGTGGAAAATTTCTTGTTGACACAACGGCGGTTACAAGTTATTTATACCCTGAATAACGGGATCGTAACGTCACGGTCGAATTTGAAATTGACACCGCGGATGATCGTGAACCGGGATAGTTGGAAGAGTATTGCTAAATGGCTTGAATAGCACAACTCATATCAGTTAAGAAGTTTCTTAATCCGCGATTCATCAGGATTAAGAAACTTTTTTGAAATTAAATAAAACTTTACCTTATGCGAAGACGTCTTTAGCAATCGAGTCACAATAGGTATTTGAATAACAATATTATATGTGATATAGTATCGGAGAAGACCGAACAATGGGTCAAACTAAGAACTTTGGTTGCAACGACTGGTGGTTTGTTATATAGTTAGTTAGTCAAGTAGCTAACTTAAGCAAAACCATTAAATTTCAGTGCGATTTTTTCAATAATGGTTGGGTTAACTTATTAGTTAGCGTATGATGAATGCTGTAAAGCAAGCGGTTAGCGAGGGTGTCTCAGTGATGGGGCATCTGTTGCATTGCCAATTGGAAACCAATATAATGACTATAATTAAAATGAAGCAAACGGACGATAAATTGTTGGGGGGATTAACGTGAACATTGGGATATTTACGGACACATACTTCCCTCAGGTGAGTGGGGTTGCAACGTCGATCAAGACGCTTCGACAAGAGTTGGAGAAACAGGGGCATCAAGTTTACATCTTTACCACGACTGACCCACACATTGAGAAGGATGTTTACGAACGTAATATTTTTCGCTTTCCAAGCGTACCATTCGTATCGTTTACCGATCGGCGGGTTGCGTTTCGGGGCCTATTTCATGCCTATCAGATTGCCAAGGAACTTAATCTAGACATTGTCCACACGCAAACCGAATTTTCGATGGGGTGGATCGGTAAGTTTGTGGCGAAGAATTTGAAGATTCCGTGCATCCATACCTACCACACGATGTATGAGGACTACCTGCACTACGTGGCGAACGGTAAGATTTTAAAGCCCGTTCACGTTAAGCAGATGACGTTAGCGTTTTGTACCCACCTTTCTGGGGTGGTTGCGCCAAGTCAACGGGTCATCGATACACTGACGGGCTACGGGGTCAAGATTCCGATTCGGGTCATTCCGACCGGGGTCAACCTGGAACAATATCAAAACAGTAGTGAAATCGATGTGCGCGCTAAGTACGACTTAGCGCCAGATACACCATTGATGCTATCGTTAAGTCGGTTAGCGTATGAAAAAAACATTAAGGAACTGATTAATGGGATGCCAAAGGTTTTGGCTCAACTTCCCAACGCGGTCTTAATGATCGTAGGTGATGGCCCTGCCCGAGAGGACCTTGAAGAACAGGCCAAGTCGCTTGACCTTGGCCGTCACGTTATTTTCACTGGTGAGATCAACCATGATGAGGTTCAGGCTTACTATCAAGCAGCTGATTTATTTGTGTCGGCGTCTGATTCTGAATCACAGGGGTTAACGTACATTGAGGCGTTGGCTTCGGATGTTAAAATCGTGGTGAAGACCAGCCCGTATACGGATGCGTTACTCGCCAATCACGAATTGGGCACGACGTTTGAAACGTATGCTGAATTGGTGGATGATTTAATTTACTATCTACAACACGCAAAAATTGAGAACCAGCAAGTCTTAGCAGAAACGTTACACCGGGTTTCTGCGGCGTCGTTTGGTCAACGTATCGTTGAGTTTTACCAAGACGTTCAACTGACCTATGAAGAAGCACAGGATTCAGCCGGTATCAGTAACTAACTATTTAGGAGTCGAGTATGTTAACTATTACGATGTTTTCAGCAGCGGATAAGGTTGCAGGACAGGGTGTCGGTAGTGTGTATCTGGAACTTGTCCGACTGCTTCAAACGCGCTCGGCTGATACGCTGAACGTTCAGATCAATAAGTACGGTCGAGCCGATGTGAGTCATTATCACACCGTTAACTTTCCGTTTTATTTATCAACCTTCATGCCCAATCGAGGCCGTAAAGTTGGGTTTGTGCATTTTTTACCGGAAACCTTAGAGGGTAGTTTAAAACTGCCGAAGATTGCGAAGGCGGTTTTCTACCGTTACGTCATTGCCTTTTATAAGCGGATGGACCAACTCGTGGTTGTGAATCCGGCGTTTATTCCGAAATTAGAGGCTTACGGGATTCCCAAAGACCACATCACGTACATTCCGAATTTCGTCAGCACAGCCCTGTTTCACCCGGTAGACGTTGCTAAAAAGAAGCAATTGCAGCAAAAGTACCAGTATCCTGACCGGTTCACGGTTTTAGGATCGGGCCAAGTCCAGGTTCGAAAAGGGGTCTTTGACTTCATTGAACTGGCAAAACGGAATCCAGATGTGCAGTTTATCTGGACTGGTGGGTTTTCGTTCGGTCGCATCACCGATGGGTATGAACAGCTGAAGCAAGTCGTTGATAATCCACCAGCTAACTTGAGCTTCCCAGGTATCGTGCCTCGGGAGCACTTGGTTGATTATTACAATATGGCTGATTTATTCTTGCTGCCATCCTATAACGAACTGTTCCCAATGTCGGTATTGGAAGCCTTTAGCTCTGAGACGCCGGTGTTACTCCGGGACTTAGACCTGTATCAGGCGATCATCGATGGGGATTACGCGGCGGCGAAGGATGTTGATGAGATGAATGACTGGATTCAAAAGCTCAAACAACAACCCGAAGAACTCGCGACCTTGAAGGCCAAATCCCAGCGAGCAGCTGCCTACTATTCCGAAGACCGGTTGCTTAAAATCTGGCAAGATTTTTATGCTGAACAGGCACGGTTAGGTCGGTAGCGATGTCGAGAAGAAATAAAGTCGCGGTGTTTTTGATCGTCATATTGGGATTGGCGATTTTTGGCTATTCGTTACGCGACGTTAAACTTAATATTCTAATTCGCGATTTTGCATCGATCCACTTGGATTGGTTACTGATCGCGGTTTTATGTATGATCCTCTACTTTGGCCTTGAGGGCCTGGTCGTCAAGATCTTCGTTGATGAACGGATGGGGCATTATTCGTTTAAGAGTGCGATCCGAATTCCGTTAATTGAACAGTTATTTAACGGCATTACACCATTTTCATCCGGTGGGCAACCGGCGCAACTGATTGCGATGCTTCAAAGTGGCATCGATGGTGGTCGGGCAAGCTCAGTTTTGTTGATGAAATTCATTGTGTATCAGGCTATGATCGTGATCAACTTTATCATTGCGTTGGTTATTGGGTTCCATTATATGGTCAGCAAAATGAGCTACCTATCACTATTCGTGGTGTTTGGGTTCTTGATCCACTTCGGGGTGATTATCGGGTTACTGTTGGTCATGTTTTGGCCGCAATTTACCAAAAAAGCCGTGCGTGTGATTTTGAGTCCCATGCGGTGGTTTGGTAAAGCGGAACGGATGAACGACATGCTGACCCGCTTGGATACGAAGATCGACTTGTTTTATGAGGAGAGTGTCCAACTGCTGGGTCAGCGAAAGCTCTTGTTGAAAGTTGCTTTAGTGACATTCTTACAATTGATGGCGTACTACCTGGTACCGTATTTCATCATGTTGTCGTTAGGGTACACGCAGGCCAATATTGTGATGATTACCTGTTTACACGTGTTGATCGTGATGGTAATTTCAATCTTCCCAATTCCTGGGTGTGCCGGTGGGGCCGAGTATAGTTTCACGGTGCTGTTTGGCAGTTACATTACCAACTCCAGCAAGTTGGTGCTCGCCATGTTACTTTGGCGGATCTTAACTTATTACTTTGGTATCTTCGCTGGGATTGGTGCGTTGGCGATTAAGCCGGATCAGTTGAAGCCGCATAAGCCACTGCCGGAACATGATGATGACTGATTGAGTTGGGTTTTATAATTGAATTTTCGGCGTCCTCCTAGGAAATTAGGGGGGCGTTTTGTTTGTTGGTGGGTTGGGGTTTCTGAACCAGTGGTTGAGGTGAACAGTTATCGAATTAGTGGCTGAAGCGGCTGATTTTCGGCGCAAATTGGATTAGCCATCAGGGGTTCCTTTTACGAATAAGGGGATTACAGTTTGGTGTCTTACGGTTTCCGCGCCGAAACGCGTTTCCCGAAACTGAGGGTTGCATGTAAGGGGACTAGGGTAACGCCCCCAAGCCCAGGGGCATTACCCTAGTCCCCTTACATACCACCCTCAAAGCGTTTCGGGAAACGCTCTGTGATTTCGCCCCAATTCGTGGTACAATTTTTAGGCAAACATACGTTTAGAGAACTGGAGTGGCGACAGCATGTATCAGTATTTAGAAGGTAAAATCGTTGATATTCAACCGACCTACATCGTTGTGGACGTTCACGGCGTGGGCTATTTAGTTCGGGTTGGCAATCCGTTTCGGTTTGAGGTTGGCTCAGACGATGTTCGGGTATATGTCCACCAATCAATTAGCGATAGCGCCCAGATTTTGTATGGGTTTAACACGTTAAAGGAAAAACAGTTATTTGAAAAGTTACTGGCAGTTTCTGGCATCGGCGCCAAGAGTGCGTTGGCGATTTTGGCGAATGGCGATCAGCAAGCCATTGTGAACGCGATTAGCGGCAATGATGTCAGTTATCTGACGAAGTTTCCAGGAATCGGGAAGAAAACGGCCCAACAAATTGTGCTGGACCTGCGTGATAAACTGGAAGACTTTGCAGAAACGGATCTATTCCAGACGGCGACCGTTAACGGCGGTGATGGCGAGAATAAGGCGTTGAACGAAGCGATGGCAGCATTAGCCGCACTAGGTTATCGAGACCGCGACGTTAAAAAGGTTGAAAAAGTACTCGCTGAACAACCGGGGGAAACGACTGACGTTTACCTCAGTTCAGCGTTATCATTATTAACAAAGTAGAATGGAGGCTTGTTGATGGTAGATGATGAACGGTTAGTGACCGGTGAATCACAGGATGAAAACGAAGCCTCAATTGAACAATCGTTACGGCCATCTACGCTGAGTCAGTATATCGGACAACGGGCGCTCAAACAGGAGTTAACGGTGTATATTCAGGCTGCTAAACAACGTGAAGAAGCGTTAGACCACGTCTTGTTATACGGACCACCTGGCCTTGGGAAGACCACGTTAGCGATGATCATCGCGTCTGAGATGCAAGTGGGGTTGAAGACGACCAGTGGCCCGGCCATTGAAAAAACGGGTGATTTGGTGGCGTTGCTAAACGAGCTGAATCCCGGCGACGTTTTATTTATTGATGAAATTCACCGCTTACCCAAAGTGGTGGAAGAAATGCTTTATTCGGCGATGGAAGATTTTTACGTTGATATCGTGGTGGGGCAGGGACCAACTGCTCACCCGATTCATTTTCCGTTACCGCCATTTACCTTAATTGGCGCAACCACGCGAGCCGGACTGCTTTCGGCACCGTTGCGTGATCGGTTTGGCATCGTTGGTCATATGGCCTACTACGATGTTGACGAACTAGAACAAATTGTTGATCGCTCCGCTCGAATTTTACAGTCCGCAATCGATACGGAAGGCGCACACGAAATCGCGCGGCGTTCACGGGGAACGCCCCGAATTGCAAACCGGTTGCTGAAACGAATCCGGGATTTTGCACAGGTTTCACCAGAGCACGATGCAATTGATAAGACCATTGTGCAACACGCGCTAACGATGCTGCGCGTTGACGATGAGGGCCTTGATCAAACTGACGTGAAGCTATTGGAAACGATGATCAGATTCTATAACGGTGGGCCAGTTGGCTTGAGTACCCTAGCGGCCAACATCGGTGAAGAAACCGATACCGTTGCAGAAATGTATGAACCATTCTTGTTGCAAAAAGGGTTTATTAAACGAACTGCTCGTGGTCGAATGGTCACACCATTAGCGTATGAGCACCTCGGCCTAACACCTATGAATAACGGAAAGGATCCACACTAACATGACACTAACAACTGAAGATTTTGATTACGATTTACCACACGAGTTAATTGCCCAGACGCCAATTGAAAAACGAGATGCGTCTCGATTATTGGTCATGGATCATGAAACTGGCGAGCTGGAAGATCAACATTTTTATAACATCATTGATCACCTCAACCCCGGCGATGCCGTTGTAATGAACGACTCACGGGTCATGCCCGCTCGAATTTACGGCGTGAAGCCAGAGACCGGTGGCCACGTTGAAGTTTTATTACTTCATAACACGCAAGGTGATGAATGGGAAACCTTGATGAAACCTGCTAAGCGGATTCGCGTTGGCCAAACGGTTACCTTTGGTGACGACGGTGCGTTGACTGCAACGGTGACCAAGGAGCTAGAACATGGCGGTCGGATGATCGAATTCCACTATGACGGTATTTTTATGGAAATTTTGGAGAAGCTTGGTGAGACGCCATTACCACCATACATCAAGGAAAAGCTTGATGACCCAGAACGTTACCAAACCGTATACGCCAAACAGGCCGGTTCAGCAGCGGCGCCAACGGCTGGGTTGCACTGGACGAAGGAACTGCTTAAGAAGGTTGAAGATAAGGGCATCAAACTCGTTTATCTGACGTTGCACGTGGGTCTCGGAACTTTCCGGCCAGTTGACGAAGAAAACATTGAAGACCATAAGATGCACTCTGAGTTCTACCAATTATCGGAAGAATCCGCTAAAACGTTAAACGAAGTTCGGGCCAATGGCGGTCGAATCGTGGCCACCGGGACAACATCGATCCGGACGTTGGAAACGATTGGGACCAAGTTCCATGGTGAAATCAAGGCCGACTCCGGTTGGACCGATATTTTCATCAAACCTGGGTACCAGTGGCAGGTCGTAGATGCGTTTATCACGAACTTCCACTTACCAAAATCAACGTTGGTTATGTTGGTGGCGGCCTTTACGGGACGCGACAACATTTTGAACGCATACCAACACGCTATCGAGGAACGTTACCGCTTCTTTAGTTTCGGTGACGCTATGTTTATTAAATAACGGAGGCACGCAATTTATGGAACCAGCGATCAAATATCGCTTAATTAAGACGGAAAAGCACACGGGCGCGCGGTTAGGCGAACTCATTACGCCACACGGCACTTTTCCGACCCCAATGTTTATGCCGGTCGGCACGCAAGCAACGGTTAAAGCCATTGCCCCTGAAGAACTGGATGAGATGGGTGCTGGCGTGATTTTAGCCAATACCTACCATCTTTGGTTACAACCGGGAGAAGATTTAATCAAAGAGGCCGGTGGTCTACACAAGTTCATGAACTGGCAAAAGCCAATTTTGACGGACTCTGGAGGTTTCCAAGTCTTTTCGTTGGCAGAAAACCGAAACATTACCGAAGAAGGGGTTAAGTTTAAAAACCCCATTAACGGTGATCGACTCTTCCTGTCACCTGAAAAGGCAATGCAAATCGAAAACGATTTGGGTCCAGACATTATGATGAGTTTGGATGAATGTCCACCGTTTTTTGAAAGTTACGACTACATCAAGCACTCCGTTGAGCGAACTTCTCGTTGGGCAGAACGTGGGTTAAAAGCACACCAAAATCCCGACTGGCAAGCACTGTTTGGCATTGTCCAAGGTGCTGGCTACGAAGATCTTCGGCGTCAATCGGCTCAAGATCTCGTTAGCCTTGATTTTCCGGGTTATTCAATTGGTGGCTTATCCGTTGGCGAATCGAAGGCCGAAATGAACCGGGTACTGGACTTCACTACGCCAATGTTGCCAACCAATAAACCGCGCTATCTGATGGGCGTTGGCTCGCCGGATTCACTCATTGATGGTGTCATGCGGGGTGTTGACATGTTTGACTGCGTGTTGCCAACCCGAATTGCCCGAAATGGGACGTGCATGACGAGTCGTGGCCGGTTAGCCGTTAAAAATGCCAAGTTCGCCCGCGATTTTCGGCCACTTGATGAAAAGTGTGATTGTTATACTTGTCGGCATTATTCACGCGCTTACATTCGTCACCTGTTTAAGGCGGATGAAACGTTTGGCTTGCGCTTAACGAGTTATCACAACCTCTACTTCTTGTTAAACTTAATGCGCCAAATTCGTCAGGCGATCATGGATGATTCATTGTTAGACTTTAAGCAGGATTTCTTCGAAGAATACGGTTATAATCTACCAAATGCCAAAAATTTCTAAGAATTCTTGTCAGAGTCATGGACGGCGGGTCAAATATTTGTTAAATTATTAGTTAGACATAAAGGTGGGTGAATGTATTGGTAGTTTTAGCAAGTGCAGGTGCAGGCGGTTATTCTAGCATGCTCTTGATCGTTGTTATGATTGTTGCGATGTACTTTTTGATGATTCGTCCTCAAAGAAAGCAACAAAAGAAGCATCAAGACACGTTGAATCAACTGAAAAAGGGTGACCACGTTGTTACGATTGGCCGGTTACACGGGGTCATCGACGAAATCAACAAGGAAGCCAAAACGGTTACTTTGGATTGCGACGGGATCTACTTGGTCTTTGATATGAGCGCAATTGCCACCGTATCACAACGAGCCGCAGCTAGTGAAGTTGCAGCAACGTCAGCCAGCGAACCAGTTACTGACGACAAAGAAGCAACACCAGCTAAGGACGAAGCAGAAACTGACTCAGCAGATGCTGAACCAGCAGACGCAACGCCAGCTGATGATGCTGACAAAGATGCTTCGGAAACGAAGTAACTTGAGAATCCTCCATTTTTGGGGGATTTTTTTTGTTTGCTCCGCTCTGGTTACTGTTGTTTGTGTCCAGCGTAAGCATTCTTCTGTTTAGTTTGTGAAGTTTAATTTGCGTGAACTGTCGATTCCGGTCAGCGGCTAGGTTCCTGCTGTGGGGCCGGTCTGAGCCGAAGAGCGGTCTCAGTCCTCGAATTCAAGCCTCGCTAAAACCCGTGCGAGTCTTGAATTCGTCCCCGGTAATTGGTGGTTGTTGGGAAAAACACCAACAACCACCAATTATCGCGACACAGCATCCACCTAGCCGCTGACCGAAATCTCATATTACGCAATTTGGCATCACTGCAGACCATCTCAAGCGCTTAACTACGGGATTATAACGGCTGACGTTGATTCGACAAACGTTTAAATTGATCAGCGATCAGCGATTCACATTGCGGTGTCTGAATAGCGATGCATTCTGAATGTCAGCACAACTGCATTAAGTTCACGAAAACGTAGCACATAACTGGCAAATTTAGTTTCACGCAATCGTTGGTTTATTGCGGTTACTGAACATTGACCACAAGTGCCATTGTCACCAGCTAACTAATACCCCATAATTGCCCATGAACGTTTGTTCGGGTATAATGGAAAAAGCATGATTCAGACGGTGATTGGAGGTGATCAGCAATGGATAATCCGGTTCAAATTGACGCACACCGGCAAATTTTGCACGTGGATATGGACGCTTTTTATGCGTCAATTGAAGAACGAGATACACCGGCTTACCGGAAGGTGCCATTGGTGATCAGTAAAGATCCGCGGCGCACGGGTGGTCGAGGCGTTGTGACAACCGCGAATTACGTTGCTCGTCAGTATGGGGTGCATTCAGCGATGCCGTCTCAACAAGCGCTAAAGCTGTGTCCAAAGGCAACGTTTATTTCACCTAATTTTCCGCATTACCGAGAGATATCGGAACAGATTCACGAGATTTTTCACCACTACACGGACATTGCTGAATACGTCGCCTTTGATGAAGCCTACCTTGACGTGACGAAAAATAAGCCGGGAATTGCCGATCCGGTTGAGCTGGCAATTAAATTGCAAGCTGAAATCTGGGATCAAACTCACCTGACGAGTTCGATTGGGGTCTCCTACAGTAAGTTTTTGGCGAAGGAAGCGTCCGATTACCGTAAACCGGTGGGCATCACCATTATCCATGCGGCGGATGCCCATGACTTTTTAATGAAGTTGCCAATTGAGCGGTTTCGGGGCGTTGGTAAGAAGACCGTGCCGAAGATGCACGAGTTAGGCATCAACAACGGGGCCGACCTTTACCAGTGGGACGAACTAGACTTGATTCAAAAGTTTGGTCGCTTTGGTGAAGTGCTCTATCAACGGGTTCGGGGCGCCGATAATCGCCCAGTTGAGTATCAACGCGATCGCAAGTCGATTGGCAAGGAACGAACTTATTGGCCGTTTTTGACGACGCAAAGCGAAGCCGATACGCAACTCGATAAATTAGCTGAGATGGTGGCCAGAACGGTGACCAAGCAACAGATGCATGGCCGGACATTAGTGCTCAAAGTCCGATATGGTGACTTTAAGACTCAGACTAAGCGAATTACTGAAGCTGATTTTTTGGAGAATGATCCACAACTGTACGCGCGATTAGCAAAACAAATCATGGCCTCGTTGCCGGAAAATCAAGAAGGGATTCGGCTGTTGGGGATAACCTTGACCGGGTTAGCACCAATTGCATTTGAAAACGTAAAATTGGCGTTATTTGATGATTAGTCGAGATATAAACGCCCGTTGTTGTGCTATTGAATAACCGGGTCGAAAACGTTATACTGGAATGACGACTTACGAGACAGTTGGAAAGGTGACGCGATAGCGATGACATTAAAGGAAACGCAAACGGCAATTTTAGAAGCAATTAAACAACATCAAACGGTGATCATTCACCGACACCAACGACCTGATCCAGATGCAATCGGCTCTCAAATGGGCTTGGCGGCAATCTTAAAAGCCAGTTTTCCAGAAAAGAAGATTTATACAGTTGGAAAACAGTACCCCGGATTTGACTGGTTGGGTAAAACTGATGAGATTGCGGATGAGGTTTACAAGGACGCCCTAGTGATGGTCTTGGATACCGCTAACCAACCACGGGTGGATGATAGTCGTTATCTAACGGGTGATCAGCTGATCAAAATTGATCACCATCCTAATGACGATGCGTTCGGTGACCCAATGTGGGTGATGCCAGAAGCATCAAGTACGTCGGAGTTGATTTTTGATTTTTACACGGCGATGAAACCGGCACTGACTTGTACCGATGAGGCCGCGCGGGTGTTATATGCCGGCATCGTTGGTGATACGGGTCGGTTTATGTATCCGGCAACGTCATCGCATACGATGCAGGTCGCAGGTCAGTTGATGACCTTCAACTTTTCGGCAAGCGATATTAATCAAAAGGAAGATGAAATTTCGATTCCATTAGCCCGACTGTCAGCGTTTGTTTATGAAAATTTGACGATTTTACCAAGCGGTGCGGCTTATTTGAAGTTATCTGACGAAGTGTTGGAACCATTTGCGTTAGGTGACGAGAGCACAAGTGCCATTGTGCCATTGCCTGGTCGCCTGAAGGAAGTCGTTGCGTGGGCCATTTTTGTGGAATCTAAGGACCACACGTTCAGAATTCGGTTGCGGTCAAAAGGCCCATCGATCAACGAACTGGCTAAGAACCACGGCGGTGGCGGACACGCCCTTGCTAGTGGCGCCTTAGCACACGATGATGACGAGATCCAACAAGTCATCAAAGAACTCGATGCGTTATTACAAGAACAAGGAGAATAGAATGAGTCAATCCTTTACGGAGTTTGGGTTAAAGCCATTTTTACTAACGGCACTGACCGAACTCGATTTTAAAGAACCAACAGCGGTGCAAGCGAAGATGATTCCCGTAATTCGGGAAGGACGCAGCGTTATTGGCCAATCTCAAACGGGGAGTGGGAAAACCCACGCCTTCTTACTGCCAATTTTTGACGCATTAGAGGCGGATAACCATGAGGTTCAAGCCGTGATCACCACCCCTAGTCGGGAATTAGCGTACCAAATTTATGGTGATGCCAAGCAGCTCGCTAAGCACAGTCCAGAACCACTTAAGTTAGGCAACTACGTGGGTGGGACTGATAAGCAACGCCAAATTGAAAAACTCGAACGCGAACAACCCCAACTTGTCATCGGGACACCAGGTCGGATTCGGGATTTGATCAAGAGTGGCGCACTTGATGTGCATACTGCGCGTCAATTTGTTGTCGATGAAGCCGACATGACCTTTGATTTAGGGTTCTTGGAAGACGTCGACCAAATTGCTGCTCGGATGCCAGAAAAGCTCCAGATGATGGTCTTTTCGGCAACGATTCCAACTAAATTACGGCCATTTTTGAAAAAATACCTAGTTAACCCAGTTGTGGAAGAGATTCCAGTTCAGTCAGTGATCAGTCCAACCATTGATAACTGGCTGTTAGCCACCAAGGGCCATTCTAAGAATGCGTTGATCTACCAGTTATTAACGATGGGTGAACCATACTTAGCCTTAGTGTTTGCCAACACGAAGCAACGGGTCATTGAAATTGCAAACTACTTGAAGGATCAAAACCTCAAAGTTGCTGTGATTCACGGTGATGTGCCTGCTCGGCAACGTAAACGGGTGATGCGTGAAGTTCAAAACCTGGACTTCCAATTCGTTGTGGCCACTGACTTAGCCGCTCGCGGAATTGACATTGAAGGCGTTTCACACGTCATTAACGATGGTATCCCAGAAGACCTCGATTACTTCATTCACCGGGTTGGTCGGACTGGTCGGAAGGGCTTGCCAGGGACGGCAATCACTTTCTACTCACCCGATGAAGAAGAGCAAATCGAAGCGTTGGAAGCCATGGGCATTGAATTCAAGCCGAAGGAAATTAAAAACGGTGAGATCGTGGATTCATTTGACCGTAACCGGCGCCAAAAACGGGGGAAGAAGTCAGTTAAAATTTCTGGCGCCCTTGCTGGTCAGATTCACAAGAAGAAGAAAAAGGTCAAGCCTGGCTATAAACGTCAGATTCAAAAAGCCATTTCAAAAGAACAAATGTACGACCGCCGCATCAAGCAACGGCAAGATCGACGGACAGCGAAGAAACAAAAGAAGTCTGCTTCTCAACGTTATACAGAGAAATAGAAATTCATCAATGACGCACTCGTTTGTGGCCATTTTGGCTGAAACGAGTGCGTTTTGACTTTAGTGCGTCGACTTAGAGTTCAGCTTGACTAACCCCGGTCCGCCAAGTATACTAAGTATCGTGCAATCAGCGAGGACATGCCTTAGGGCTGGAGGTTCAGAAACGTTTTGGGTGCTGTGAAAAACGACTCTTAACTAAGGTGCTCCCTCGTCGACTAATAGAATAACCGTTGCTCAGCGTAATGAGCTTAAGAGGTAAACGATCAACATCGTTGCAAGTAAAGTGGTACCGCGTCTATGGCGTCTTTACTAGCAGCGGTGTTTTATTATTTTTAAAGGAGAATTGTCATGAAGGAACTAAGTAGTAGTCAGATTCGGCAGATGTACCTGGACTTTTTCAAGAGTAAGGGTCACACCATCATGCCAAGTGCATCGTTAGTGCCAGTAGATGACCCAACATTGCTTTGGATCAACTCTGGGGTTGCCACGATGAAGAATTATTTTAACGGGTCAGTTGTACCTAAGAACCCCCGGATGACCAGCTCTCAAAAGAGTATTCGGACGAACGATATTGAAAACGTTGGCCGGACTGCGCGCCACCACACGTTATTTGAAATGTTGGGGAACTTCTCCGTTGGGGATTACTTTAAGGATGAAGCAATCGCTTGGGCTTGGGAACTCTTAACGTCAGACGACTGGTTTGGCTGGGATCCAGAAAAACTCTACATGACGGTTTATCCTAAGGACGACGCTGCTAAAAAGCGTTGGCTAGAGGTTGGTGTTGCCCCAGATCACATTATTGAAGCCGAAGATAACTTCTGGGATATTGGTGAAGGCCCTTCAGGCCCCGATAGTGAAATCTTCTACGATCGTGGTCAGTCCTTTAACAACTTGGCCGATGATGATCCTGAAAACTATCCTGGTGGCGAAAATGAACGTTACCTTGAAGTTTGGAACATCGTGTTCTCACAATTCAACCACGAACCAGATGGCTCATATAAGCCATTACCACGGAAGAATATTGATACTGGGATGGGCCTTGAACGGGTCGTTTCCGTGTTCCAACACGCGAAAACCAACTTTGAAACCGACTTATTCTTACCAATGATCCACGCAACTGAAACTTACAGTGATGGTAAAAAATACGGTGAAGATGCCAAGGAAGACGTTTCCTTCAAAGTCATTGCTGACCACGCCCGCGCAATTACCTTTGCGATTGGTGACGGAGCATTGCCTTCAAATGAAGGTCGGGGCTACGTTATTCGTCGCTTGATTCGTCGGGCCGTTGTCAATGGCCAAAAATTAGGCGTTGACGGGGCGTTCTTGTACAAGTTAGTGCCCGTTGTCGGCGAAGCGATGAAGGCCTTTTACCCAGAAGTTTTGGAAAACAGCGACTACATTGCGAAGGTTGTGAAGTCTGAAGAAGACCGGTTCAACGAAACCTTAACGGATGGCTTAAACTTGTTGAACGCCTTGATTGCTGAAACCAAGAAAGCCGGCCAAAAAGAAATTGATGGTGCTGAAGCCTTCAAGCTTTACGATACGTATGGTTTCCCAGTTGAGTTAACGCGTGAATACGCCTTTGACGAAGGAATCGGCGTTGATGAAGACGGCTTTGAAGCTGAGATGCAACAACAACGTGACCGCGCTCGTAAGGCTCGGAATTCAGATAACTCGATGGGGGTTCAAACTGATCTATTGATCGGCATTAAGTCACCAAGCGAATACGTTGGTTACACCCAATTAGCCGTTGATGATGCTAAGATCAGCGACATTCTCGCTGATGGGGCGATCGTTGACGCTGCTGAAAGTGGTTTAGCTCAAGTCATCTTTGACAAGACGCCATTCTACGCTGAAATGGGTGGCCAAATTGCTGACCAAGGTGACGTATTAGATGCCGATGGTAACGTGATTGCCACCGTTGAAGATGTTCAACACGCACCAAACGGTCAAAATCTGCACACGTTGAAGTTGAACCGGGCCATCAAGGTTGGCGAAACGGTAACGTTAAAGGTTAACGAGCACTTCCACAGCAAGGTTGAAAAGAACCATACGGCAACCCATTTGCTTGACCAAGCACTTCGGAACGTCTTTGGTGAACACACGCAACAAGCTGGTTCATTGGTTGAACCAAATTACTTGCGATTTGACTTTACCCACTTTGGTCAAGTCACTGAAGCGGACCTGGCTAAGGTTGAAGCCATCGTTAACGAAAAGATTTTTGAAGAAATCCCAGTAACGACCGTTGAAACGGATCAGGAAACTGGTAAGAAGATGGGGGCCATTGCGCTCTTTAGTGATAAATACGGTGATAAGGTCCGCGTTGTTTCCATCGGTGACTTCTCAATCGAATTCTGTGGTGGGACTCATGTTAAGAACACCAACGAACTTGGACTGTTCAAAATCACTTCTGAAACCGGGATCGGTGCCGGTACTCGCCGGATCGAAGCCGTAACGGCTGGCGATGCATTTGCTTATCTGAACGACCATGATCAATTGTTGGAACAAGCTGCTGGTAGTTTGAAGGCGCAACAAGTGAGTGAAGTGCCTGGCAAGATCAGTCAATTACAAGACCAAATCAAAGCCTTGACCAACAAGGCTGATAGTCTTGAAGCGAAGTTAGCAAGTCAACAAGCTGGTCAAATCTTTGACAACGTTCAAACGGTTAATGGCAAGCAGTTGATTACGGGTGTCGTTCAGGTATCTTCAATGGATCAACTGCGTCAATTAGCTGATACTTGGCGTCAAAAGAACTTGTCAGACGTGCTGGTACTTGGGGCACAAGTTGGCGAAAAAGCCAATTTGATTGCTGCTGTCAGTGATGACTCGATCAAAGACGGTCTGAAGGCTGGTGACTTGATCAAAGCCATTTCACCAAAGATCAACGGTGGTGGCGGTGGTCGTCCTAACATGGCGCAAGCTGGTGGGAAGAACCCAGCTGGCCTACAAGATGCCATGACCGAAGCAACTAATTGGCTGGCAAATTTAGCATAACGTGTTAAACTAGTTGGAGGCCGATGGCTGATCGTTCATGATCAGTCGGTAACGGACCCCGCTGATTGGGGATTTCAGGACGAGTTTGAGATGACTAAGGTACTGTTTATCACGCGATTAATTGCAACTAAGAGTATTACGAATTAGTTACATCGTGGGTCATTCGTTGTCGTGACTGCCGTTATCCGGTAAAATGAAGTTAAATAACATCGGTGGAGGTGTGATCATGAGTACGTTAGATAAAACCATGTATTTTAATTTTGGTGACAAACAACCTAAGGACGTTCATGATACGCTGGTAACAGTGTATCAGGCGCTTGAAGAAAAAGGGTACAACCCGATCAACCAGATTGTTGGGTATCTACTGTCTGGCGATCCGGCGTACATTCCCCGTATCAATGATGCGCGGAACCTGATTCGCAAGCACGAACGTGATGAGATTATCGAAGAACTGGTCCGCTTCTACCTCAATGAGAATGGGACGTTGACAAAGTAATGCGATTAATGGGATTAGATGTCGGATCAAGAACCGTCGGGGTTGCCATGAGTGACCTGCTTGGCTGGACTGCGCAAGGCGTTGAGATCATCCGGATCAATGAGGATGAAGAACAATTTGGCATCGACCGAGTCAAGGAACTGGTGAGCCAGTATGAAGTGACTGGGTTTGTGCTAGGATTGCCTAAGAATATGAATAATAGCTTAGGTCCTCGCGCTGAAGCTGCACAGAATTATGGTGAGTTACTAAAAGCAACCTTTGATTTACCCGTTGATTTTGAAGATGAACGGCTAACCACTGTCGAGGCTGAACGGATGCTCGTTGAAGAAGCGGATACGTCGCGAAAGAAGCGTAAGCAAGTGATCGATAAACTTGCTGCTAGCTTGATTCTTCAAAATTACTTGGATCGCCAAGGCCCGTTAACTAAATAAAAAAGTGAGGCGTACAACTATGAGTGAAAACAACGAACAACAAATTACCATTGTCGATGAAGAAGGCAACGAAGAGCTATACAACGTTCTATTTACCTTCAAATCACCTGATTTTAACAAATCATACATTTTGCTTTACCCAGCTGGTAAGGCTGACGATGAGGAAGTTGACATTCAAGCTTACCAATTAGCTGATGGCGACGACCCTGCCGATCCTCAAGGCGGCGACTTGTTACCAATCGAATCTGACGAAGAATGGGACATGGTTGAATCCATGTTAAACACCTTCTTGAACGGCGGCGGCACTGATGCCTCTGATCAAGACTGGGGTGTCCCAGATCCTGAGTAAGTTATTACGATGCACGTCAGTCACTGACGTGTGAGTCCATTTAGCCGCTGGTCCGAATCGGGTCAGCGGCTAAATGAGGTTTAGGGTCCTTTTTAGGGCCAAAGTTTGGGGGAAATGGTTTTGCACGAAACGGATGATGAGGTTAACCCACAACGGCGGCGGTTTAAAGCCGTTGTTGACGGTCAGACCTATACCATCGTTGGTAGCCGCTCCGAAGCGCACATGCGGGCGGTGACGACGTTGATGAATCAACAATTGAACCAATTAAAGCAACTCGCACCGTCGATGACCAAGGAAGAAGCGGCGATTTTGCTTGCGTTTAACGCTATTTCAGATCAACTTGAAAAGGCAACGCAATTGGACCGACTTCAAAAGGCCCAAAAAACGCCTACCGAACGGCCAACCGATTAGACTGCTGGTACTTTTGTTGAAGTAATCGGCAAGCTAGGAGAGTACAGATTAAAATGAACGAGAAAATTTTTAAAACAATGGCGTTTGAGCAGATCAAACAACAACTACGCCAATATTTGGTATCGGCGGCCGGTAGCGCTGAACTTGCGCAACTGACGCCATCCGATGACTTAGCAACCGTCCAACAAGCGATTGACGATACTCGAGATGGGGCTGATATTTTACGGTTAGAGGGCGGTATTCCACTGCCTAAGTTAGCGGATATTACGCCACACATCAAACGTTTATCCATTGAGGGGACCCTGAGTGGGACCGAATTAGCACAAATCAGTCGGGTTTTAAAAACGGTTCAGCGGGTGGTTAGTTTCTTCGATGACCTCCAGCAAAAGCCCGTTGAATTACGACGGTTATACACGGTTGTCGCTGATTTGATCCATTTACCAGAGGTTAGCAAGCGGTTATCAGTTTCCTTAGAAGATGACGGCCGGTTAACCGATGAAGCCTCACCAGACCTGAAACGAATTCGCCGAAAGATCACAACGCTTGAGGGCACGATTCGTGAACAAATGGCGGGTTATACTCGGGGAAAGAATGCCAAATACCTGAGCGATACCTTAGTGACGATTCGTGACGACCGCTACGTGTTACCCGTTAAGGCCGAGTATAAGCAACGGTTTGGCGGCATTGTCCACGACCAAAGTGCCAGTGGGCAGACCCTCTATATCGAACCAGAAGGGGTGGTTGTGAAAAACAACCAACTCCGTGAGGCTCAAATCGAGGAACGGCAAGAAGAACGCCGGATTTTACTCGAACTATCAGAATTATTACGGCCATACCAAACAGAAATCTTAGAGAATGCAACCGTCTTGGGTCATCTGGACTTCATTAACGCCAAAGCGCATTATGCGCATGCAATTAAAGCGACGGAACCGATTTTGTCTGCCGATAATCAAATTGCGTTGCGGCAAGCCCGGCACCCGTTGATTGCGGCGGATAAAGTGGTTGCCAACGACATTGAACTTGGAACGACCTATAAAGCCATTATCGTGACCGGACCGAACACTGGTGGGAAAACCGTTACGCTGAAGACGGTTGGGTTAGCACAATTGATGGCTCAATCTGGGTTATTTATTGCGGCTAACGAGCATAGTCAAGTTGGGTTGTTTGATGAGATTTTTGCCGATATTGGTGATGAACAATCGATTGAACAAAACTTGAGTACGTTCTCGTCACATATGGAAAACATCGTTAATATTTTGAAAGATGCAACTGACCATAGCTTGATCCTTGTCGATGAATTAAGTGCCGGGACTGATCCGCAAGAAGGGGCAGCCCTCGCCATGGCGATTCTGGATGACATTGGTGCGATTGGTAGTGAAGTCATCGCGACCACCCACTATCCTGAACTTAAAGCTTATGGCTATAATCGTCCGGAAACGATTAACGCCAGCATGGAGTTTGACACGGAAACGTTGCAACCAACTTATCGATTATTGATTGGGATTCCTGGTCGAAGCAATGCGTTAGAAATTGCGGCTCGACTGGGCATCAAACAAACGATTATTGATGAAGCGCGGAGTTTAACGGATAGTGATAGTCAAGATCTGAACCAGATGATTGCTGATTTGACTGCTCAAAAGCGTCAGGCTGACCTAGACGCTGCAGCGGCTGCTAAAGAATTAGCGGATAGTCAGGCGTTACATGATGACTTAAAGGCGCAATTTGAACGTTATCAAAATCAAAAGGATCAGTTGACGGAATCGGCTAAGGACAAGGCCAATCAAATCGTTGAAAAGACGCGGGTTCGTGCGGATGAAATTATCCGTGATATCCGTAAGAAACAACTACAAGCCGGTAAGACGGTGATCAAAGAAAACCAGTTGATCGATGCCAAGGGGCAAATCAATGC
This sequence comes from Secundilactobacillus muriivasis, assembly GCF_054785195.1. Taxonomy (NCBI): domain Bacteria; kingdom Bacillati; phylum Bacillota; class Bacilli; order Lactobacillales; family Lactobacillaceae; genus Secundilactobacillus; species Secundilactobacillus muriivasis. The sequence continues at coordinate 103,560 of NZ_BAABMI010000003.1, forward strand.
CTTGCAGCAAGATCAACAGCTGAAAAAGAACCGGGTCTTGAACCGCGAAAAGCGCCGTCATGCATTTAAGAAGGGTGACGAAGTTCTGGTTAAGTCTTATGGGCAACGTGGCGTTATCATGGATAAATTGGATGCGCACCACTTTGAAGTGCAAATGGGCATTTTGAAGATGAAAATCGAAGACCTTGATCTCGAACGCGTCAGTGCTGAAGAAATCAAGAAAGAGCCACAACCTAAAGCAACGGTACGGCGAACACGCTCAAGTGGCGTATCGCCAACTCTTGATCTTCGGGGTCACCGTTACGAACAGGCCATGGCGGAAGTGGATCGGTTTATCGATTCAGCGTTACTGGCGGGTTATCCATCAGTGACGATCATCCATGGGAAAGGGACTGGGGCCCTGCGTCAAGGGGTTACGGAGTACCTGCAATCGAATCGCCGAGTGAAATCATTCGGCTTTTCACCTGCTAACGCTGGTGGCGATGGCTCAACTGTTGTAAACCTGTAAGTTGCCGATTTTAGAAGTGCATTTTGCTTGTACTTTTGGTAAAAGCTGGTAAACTTACTAATTGTAAATGAATAAGGGAGGGAACGTTTTATGGCTGTTTTAGAAACCACGGATTCAACTTTTGAAAAAGATACTGCAACCGGTGTTACGTTAACCGATTTTTGGGCAACTTGGTGTGGTCCTTGTCGGATGCAATCACCCGTTGTCGAACAATTATCTGAGGATATGGCGGATCAAGTGACGTTCAACAAGATGGACGTTGACGCTAACCCAAACACGCCACAACAATTTGGCATCATGAGTATCCCAACCCTCCTTGTTAAAAAGGATGGTCAAGTGGTTGACACCGTTGTTGGTTACCACACAAAAGATCAATTAAAGCAATTGCTGACCCAATACGTCGAAGCATAATTGCAACGTTTAAAAACGTCATCCGAGTGATTGGATGGCGTTTTTTGCTGTCGTTTGTGTCCAACGTAAGCGTTGGGTGTGATTTGGGTGTTGGCTGTTTGCCATCGCTTCGCTTGCCAAAGCCGCACGAAAACCGGCGCTCTCAGGTTACAAAATTCGGCGCCACTTAAACTGTTATTTCCAGGGTTCCTGAAGATGTAGGAACTTGTCAACCACGTGCTTTCTGGCCACCACGCCGAATGGTGCTGCGCGAGACTGAGAGCTGCATGCAAGGTAACATCGGTAAACCCGCCAGGCCCGGGCGCCTTCACCGATGTTACCTTGCACACTGCTCTCAACCCGTCTCGCTCCGCACACTTACGCTGGACACAAACGTAATAAAAAAACGCACGTCCCCATGAAATGGGTACATGCGAGTTTAATTAAATGATTAACCTTGAGGCGCACTCGGTGTGTCAGGGTGCGTGAGCGTCATTGGATTGAGCTCGTGAGGGTCGCTAGTGGCGTCTTTGGGGTCTAAGTGGACAATTAAGCTAACGGCGTCTGCATGGCGGTTTTTTTGCGGATCCTGAGCTTCGGTTTCAGCGACAACGCCAATCATTTGTTCGACGCTTTGGGCAAGAAAACCAGCTTCAAGCATAAACGGCGCTGCAGTTTCAGTGTAGCTTAGTCGAGCACTAACTGGTAAGCCGGTTAGGGTAAACCGCCATTCTTTAGCGGTTTGTTTATCAAGCGTTAGGTGTCCGAGTTGGGCTTGTTCAAAGAACAGTGCAATATCAGTGACGTTACCCAATTCAAAACGGCGGGCGAGTTGTTTTCCCTCCCAATAAGCGATGTTACCGGCGTCAGCACCCAAGATGTCAGTCAAAACGACGTCCCGAAGAAGGGCTTTACCAAACAATGGCGCGGTTGCTGGATCATTAAGGTAGTGTGCGTAAATCTGGTTATCCATAATTTTCTCCATCCTAAATAGCTATTACGTTTAGATTACAATGGAAAGCGTTCAAATTGCAAGTGGATTATCATAACTTAAGAAATGATTGCTTTGCTTGCAACCGCTGTTATTTTGGTGAATAATATAAGTTCAAGTAAGATAAAAGGCGAAGCGGGTGTTTGGCACTTATCGATCACTCGCAAGCGATGATTTTGAAGGATATCGAATAAATAAGTGACAAAATTTAAGTTAACACGGCATTTTTAAAGAGAAGGGAAACAAGCGCATGGTTTCTGGAGCAATTGGTTTTTTGGATTCAGGCGTTGGTGGGTTAACGGTCCTTAAGGCAGCGAAGGCGCAACTCCCAACCGAATCGATGATTTTTGTGGGCGATCAAGCTCGAGTGCCCTATGGTCCCCGGCCAAGCGAAGAGGTCGTTCGATTTTCGCGTGAAATCGCCGGTTTTTTGACGCAACAATCGGTCAAAGCACTGGTGATGGCTTGCAATACTGCAACGGCTGCCGCGTTACCTTTGTTGCAACAAGAGCTACCCATGCCAGTGATTGGCGTGATTCAGGCCGGCAGTCAACGTGCGGCTACCGTGACAACGCACCAACGAATCGGCGTGATTGCGACGGAAGGCACCTGTAAGAGTCATGCGTATCGGCAAGCAATTCAGGCGTTAATCCCGAATGCAACGGTGTATGAGGTGCCATGTCCTGAATTTGTTTTGCTGGTGGAGGCTGGCAATTACCGGTCGGCTGAAGCGACCACCATTGTTCAGCATCGGTTAGCGTTTTTCAAAGACCACCCGGTGGATACATTGGTGCTGGGCTGTACCCACTATCCGTTGCTATTACCTCAAATTACAGCGGCGATGGGATCGGAGGTTCAGCTGGTTGATTCGGGCGTTGAAACGGCGAAACAGCTTCGAAGCCAATTAACGACGGCACAGTTGTTAACGCCAACGGCTAAACCGACGTATCAGTTCTACACTACAGGGACCGTGGCGGGATTTAACCGAGTTGCAGCAGATTGGTTGGGTGACACACACCTTAACGTGACCCAGCTACCTGTGGCGCAACTTCAACAATTTGACCATAATGATAATTAAAGTGAGGCAACGACAAATGACACACAGTGAATTAATTATTGCGACTAGAAATGCGGGTAAGGCTCGTGAATTTCGAGAAATGCTGGCACCAAAAGGGATCACCATCAAGACGTTAGCTGATTTTCCAAATATTGGCGACATTGCCGAAACGGGTACGACCTTTGAAGAAAATGCCACAATTAAGGCCACCGCAATTGCGCAACAAACCAGTTTACCAGTTCTTGCAGATGACTCTGGCTTGCAGGTGGCAGCTTTAAATGGAGAACCTGGCATCTATTCTGCTCGGTACGCGGGTGACCATGATGATGCCGCCAACAACCAAAAACTGTTGACCAAGTTAGCGACCGTCCCGGCTGATCAGCGCCAAGCCGTATTTCATTCAACACTAGTTCTGGTTAAGCCGAGTGGGGCCAAACTCGTGGTTGATGGTGAAGTTAGTGGTGAAATTTTAACCGCACCTCGTGGGGATAATGGCTTTGGCTACGACCCATTATTTTACATTCCAGAGGCGCACAAGACGATGGCGGAAATGACCGATCATGAAAAAAATGCCGTTAGTCATCGGGGACGGGCAGCCGAGAAGATGATGCAACAGTTTGATTCATGGTGGGAGGCTTAAACGTGAAGTACTTAGTGATCAGTGATAATCACGGTGATCGTGAGATTTTAGCGACGCTGTTTGATCGGTATCGCAATCAAGTTGATGGCATCTTTCACTGTGGTGATTCAGAATTGAAGGCTGATGATGCGGTGTTCAAAGATGTTTCGGTGGTTGAAGGCAACAATGATCCTCGCGGTGAGTTTAGCGATGACATTGAACGTGATGACCACGGTGAACACGTATTCATGACGCATGGTGACCTTTATGGGGTTTCGATGGGGTTAACGCATCTGAGCTTGAAAGCCCAGTCGGTGAACGCTAGCTTGGTGTTTTACGGTCATACCCATCAATTAGCGGCCGAAATGGTAGATGATTGTTTGTATTTGAATCCCGGTAGTATTTCACTCCCTCGTGGTACCTATGCGCCGGTCGGTGGCACCTATGCACTTATCGATACAACGCCAGCGATCGTTACCGTCACGTTTTATGACCGGCAGCAACAACCGGTTCCAGGGCTTCAGTTCGAATTTACGCGTCAAACACAGAAAGGGCGATAAAAGTTTATGGTTGATCAACCCATTAAAGACCTCTTACTTGCGGATCATCAGACATTGATTATCCCGGCAAATATCGTTGCCAACGTGATGGTCAATAATGATTGTTACCATGCATTTTTGGTGTTAACTAAGATTGGTTATTCAAAGATTCCGGTGTTGGATCCAGAGCAACATCTATGTGGTTTAGTTTCATTATCAATGATTACCGAAAAAATGTTGGATGTTAATCACGTTGCCCCAGAAAATTTGCGCCGGTTAAAGGTTGCGGACGTGATGGAAACCGACTTTCGGTCAGTTGAAGATCCAACGGACTTGGATGAAATTTTACACCTCCTCGTCGATAATTCGTTTGTGCCGGTTGTTTCGGATGACCAGACATTTACGGGAATCATCACCCGACGTGAATTGTTAAAACGCGTCAATTATCTGGCCCACAATTTTTCAACCCATTTTGAAGTTCAACAAATTGCGGACTTAGTGGGGGACCGTTCGAATTAGCATTATGAGTGGCGTTATTTTGATAAATGCTACAATTAACCATGAGTAAACAGGCGTCTAAATTCCACCACTGGGAATTTAGACGCCTGTTTGATTATAGTTTAAAAATGATAAGTGTCGTTTAAGTGTACTTAGACGTTCGGCGTATCCGTTCGATAAATCGTCGGTAAGGTAATATCAGCGTCACTGATGGCCTTTAAATAAGCGGACAGCAGTTCATGCTGAACGGTTGATTGTTCACCAGGTTGGGTGAAGGTGACCACTTGAATCACCAATTTACCATCTGGCAGTGGTACGGTTCCAAGATTTGTTGGCGCTTGTGTGATGGCTGGAAACTTGGACGCAACCGTTTGGTTCACCGTTTCGATAATTGCGTTGATATCATCAATGGGTGAATCTGGCACGATTGGAATCTGAACCAGCGCCCGCATTTCATTTCGAGACTTGTTGCTGACAATCGTAATGTTTCGGTTCGGGATAAAGTTTAAGGTCCCATCGGCACTAACAACCTGAGTCGTCCGAATGCCAATTGCGGAAACGGTGCCTTCGATTGTTCCAATTTTGACGGCATCACCAACGTTGATTTGTTCTTCCATCAAAATAAACGCCCCGGTAACGATATCGGAAACAAATCCCTGAGCACCAAGACCAAGGGCTAAACTAAAGATCCCAGCACCGGCGACTAACGTGCCAACCGGAACGCCCATGAATGAGAGCAGCGCGTAGATCCAAAAGAAGAGGACGGTGTACTGAAAGATGTTCATGACCAGTGTAAAGATGGTGTCCACTCGGTTTGCCGTTCCAGGCGTGATTTTAGTTGCTTTGTAGCGTTTGAATAAGTGCCGAATAATTTTTTTGCCTAACCAGTTAACTAGCAATAAACCAACAGAAACCAGAATTAACTGAAAAATGGTGGTCGCCGCTTGCTCACCGATGCTTTGCCAGTCAAAGTGGTGAATGAATCGAACAAAATGCGTCAAGATAAAGGGCTCCTTTTGAGGTTGTTAGACAATTGCCATTGATTGACAATTGCAATGAGTTCTTATCTAGTTTAACAAAGTTAGGTGACGTTTTCCAAGGCATAGCCATTGGAATTTTCACAATGAGTTGCTAGCCATGAAGATTCGATAACAAACCAATAAAAGCGGGTGAAACCGCGTACTTTTCATTGCGCCCGGACCGGGTCAATGCTATTCTTAAATTAATCAAGGTAAAGTAAGGAGGGGTAGCGTGACAGGTGGACAAATTGCCGGTTTAATTGCCGCAATCGCGTTTTTAGTTTTGGTGGTCTTTATCGGTGTCTTTTTAACCAAGATGGTTCGGACGCTTGGTGAAGTGAACCAAAGCATTAAAACGATGACTGATGATATGGACGTCATTGCGAAACAAACGGAGGATATTTTGGCGAATGCCAATACGCTGTTAGATGATGTCAATCATAAGGTTGCCACGATTGATCCCGTATTCAAAGCGGCGGCTGATCTTGGAACCAGCGTTTCAGATTTGAACGAGGCAACTCGTGAATTAACTGGGAAGGTTTCATCGACAGCCAAAAAGTCGGTGACCTCTAACTTGGTGGCTCGCGCCGGGTCAGCGATGTTTAATGCTTATCGCGGCCGGAAATCAAAGGACTAAAAGTTGAAAGGAGTTTTTGCGTTATGGGAAAAAAGTTTGGCTTTTTATTAGGGCTCTTAGCGGGTGGTGCAGCAGCTCACGTTGCCTATCGTCGGTTAGATGATGCCCAAAAGGAACAACTTAAGGAAGACCTTCAAGATAAGGTCGATATCGCAAAAGACCGGGCAGTCGACTATGCATTTTACGCAAGCGATGCTTGGGCAGACTTCAAAGAGACGTTTGCTGAACAATCTGAATCAGTGAGTGATAAACTCAAGACGGCAACTGCCCAATTTGAAAACCAGCACTTCTCTAAAGCTGACAACGATGAAGCACCTAGCGAAGACTTACGTTCAGAGTTAGCGGATGTTGCTACGGCAGCGGATGACGACTCCGATGATATCGTACTTAATAGCGAAGACACTTTTGGCGGCGCTGATGTTTCGGATGTGACTGAAACTGAGGAAACGCCTGCTGAGGATGCTGATACAGCTGAATCAACTTCGGACAAACCAGAAGCATAATAATAATTTTGAAAGCCTGAGCATTCTGTTGGATGTTTGGGTTTTTTTATTGTCGTTTGTGTCCAGCGTAAGCATCATTGATGTGAGTTTGTGAAATGTGATTTGTGTGAACTGACGATTCCGGTCAACGACTAGGTTCCAGCTGTGGGGCCGGCCTGAGCCAAAGGACGGTCTCAGTCCTCAAATTGAAGCCTCGCCAAAAACCGTACGAGTCTCCAATTTGTCCCCGATAATTGGCGGTTGTCGGAAGTTCGTCAACAACCACCAATTATCGCGACACAGCTTCCACCTAGTCGCTGACCGGAATCTCACATTGCACAATTCGGCACTATCGCAAAACATCTCAAAACGCGTTGAACGGTAACGTCATCTTATCAAATCAATATAGACGTGACGGTCAACTGATGAAGCTCGGCATCACGCAACCGTTAGTCCATTGTGGTTACTGAACATTGACCACAATTGCTTCTGTAGTTGTCGAGTTATCGTCTAACGTTGCCGGTACACAGTTTAGTCAACTTCAATATGTGACAGTCAGCGGTTCTGGTTGACAACAGCGCACCATGTAGCGGGAGGCGGAGGCGCGCGAGGCTCAGCAGTGTCGGTATGACTTAAGCAGTCGTAGTCCGTGGGGTTCGGGCTACGAGTGCTTTAGTCATACGCGGGTCCGGAGAGATCCGGCATGGCGGTCCTCAGCCATTCCTAGCTCGTAGGCCCGCCACTGCGTTCCAGCCTCGCATAGCGCCGGAGCCTCCCGCGGCATTCTCCCGCTATAGAAAACCAGAATCACTTCACAAAATCCGCACACTTACGCTGGACACAAACGACAGCAAAAAAGCCAGCACAACTAATCATAGTTGTACTGGCTTGTAACGTTCATTAATACATAAAGTACCGATTAACCAACGTAAGTTAAATCCTTTGAAGTATGCGTAAATGGTTCGCAGCCCGTTTCAGTGATGGCGACACAGTCTTCGATTCGAACGCCAGCAACACCAGGGATGTAGATGCCGGGTTCAATTGAGAAGCACATGCCGGGTTTGAGGACCATGTCGTTGCCAGCCATGATGGATGGAAATTCGTGTTCACTCATGCCCATGCCGTGGCCGAGACGGTGGATGAAGTATTCACCGTAACCGGCCTTGTCAATAATGCCACGGGCAACTTGGTCAAGTTCGGCTGCGGTGATGCCGGGTTTAGCAGCATCTTGAGCAGTTAACTGAGCTTCAAGACAAACGTTATAGATGTCGAGTTGCTTGTCAGTCGGCTTGCCTAACGCAACAGTTCGAGAAGCGTCTGAAATGTAGCCATCCCAAATGGTCCCGAGGTCAAACAGAACGAGTTCGTTTTCTTTGAACTTAGTGGCGTTAGTGGCACCGTGTGGTTCAGCGGCGTGGGCGCCAGCTTGTACCAAGGTGTCAAAGCTCATTTGCATGATGCCTTCCTTCATTAAGGCGTACTGCAATTCGGCAACGACTTGTTGTTCGGTTCGGCCGGCCTTAACAGCGGCAAAGCCCTTTTCAAAAGCAAAGTCGGCCCATTTACCGGCAATGCGAAGTTTTTCGATTTCGTCTGGGGTTTTGATCACTCGTAAACTGTTAATGAAGTCGGTGATGTCGAGGTCAAATTTAGCAGTAGGGAAGACCGTTTGAAGGTTTTCAAGGCGGTCAACAGCTAATTGGCCCTTTTCTAAGGCGATTGACTTTGGCTGGTTGACGCGACTAAGGGCGTTAGTCGCAATCATCTTCCAAGGATTTTCATGATCTAAGTACCCATAGACCGGATAAGTAAAGCCGGTTTCCTTGATTGCTTCGACTTCTAAGGCCGGCGCAAACATAAATGGCTCTTGATCGGGAAATACAATGAGCGCTAGAACGCGTTCGATTGGATCGCTATAAAAGCCGGTTAAGTACTGAATCGTTCTTGGATCACTGATGTAAGCAAAGTCAGCGTGTTGTTGCGCGGTCCATTCCTGAACCTGTTGTAATTTTGACACTATAATCACCTCACTGTAAGATGCTTCAATTATAGCACAATCGCTTGATTTCCTTTGGGTCAGAAACGAGGATGAAACCGAGATGCGTTTTAACATTGAAAGGTCATGATAACTAAAAAAAGTTATGGTCGATAAAGTCGCTAGGAAAGTCGGAACGCTCAAAAGTGAGCGATAATCAAGAGGCTTGATATAACGGCTATCCTGTGATTTTTAAGGCTTAGCGAAACTATACCACTGGGCGTCTTGAAAATTGAAGTTGATTAGAGTATCATCAAGATGAAAACGTTTTCAAATTGATTTCTGAAAACTTATCTGATATATTTATCAAGTTGTTGAAAATCAGTGAAAACGAATTAAATCAATAAAGAAAGGGCTATCGCAATGGAAAAACAGACAGTAACAATCTATGATGTCGCCCGTGAAGCAGACGTTTCAATGGCGACCGTATCGCGAGTAGTGAATGGCAACCCAAACGTTAAACCTGCCACCCATAAAAAAGTGTTAGACGTAATTGAACGACTGGATTATCGTCCAAACGCCGTGGCAAGAGGGTTAGCAAGTAAGAAGACCACCACGGTTGGGGTAATCATCCCTGACGTCACCAACATTTATTTCTCATCATTAGCACGAGGAATCGATGATATTGCAATGATGTACAAATATAACATTATCCTGACCAATTCGGATGAAAATGGCCGTAAGGAAGTTCAAGTGCTCAACACCTTGATGGCAAAGCAAGTCGATGGCATTGTCTTTATGGGAAACGACGTCAGCGAAGAACTTCGCAAGGAATTTGACCGGGCGAAGACGCCAATCGTTTTGGCTGGCTGCGTCGATGAAAAGGGTCAGATGCCAAGTGTCAACATTGACTATGTAGCAGCGGTTGAAGAAGCCGTTAAGAACTTGATCGATCGTGGTAACCAACGGGTGGCATTTGTTTCTGGAAGCTTGGAACATCCAATTAACCGTGATTACCGGCTGAAGGGCTACAAGCAGGCCTTAAAGAAGGCTGGTATCCGTTACGATGATAAACTCGTCTTTGAAACGGATTACACTTACAAAGCAGGGCAATTATTGCAACCAGCCTTACAATCAGTTGGGGCAACGGCCGCAATCGTTGGTGACGACGAATTGGCTGCCGGTGTGATGAACGGGGTTTCTGATGCCGGTTTGAGCGTGCCGAATGATTTTGAAATCATTACGAGCAACGACACCAAGCTAACCGAAATGGTTCGGCCTAAGATGTCATCAATCACGCAACCACTGTACGATATTGGGGCAGTTGCAATGCGACTGTTAACCAAATTAATGAACAATGAACAAGTCGATGAAAAAACGATTCTGTTGCCATACGGCTTAATGAAGCGCGATTCGACGAATTAATAGTGTCAACTTGGAAGGTCAGGCTACCATGGGGGAGTGCTGACTTTTTTTGTGAACTGGTGATGTGGGTGATCAATATCAGCAAGTTCAAATGATGTATTTGGAGGAGATTAAATCATGAAACGACATCTTTGGGTCTTTGCCGTTGGCATGTTGGTGTTACCCATTGTGTTACTCACGATTATGACGGTCGTTAGCAACATCGTGGTGCACTTGTTGGGGTGGACGCCCGCTGATGGCAGCCTAGGTGCGAACTGGCAAATGGTGCTGACGGAAGCCTTGGTTTTGGTTAGTTGGCTTGGTATAAACCGGGGATACTTACAAGTCCCGATTGGGTGGCAGTTGCCCAAACGACTGGCTAGCTGGTGGTTCATCGCCCCAATCCTTGTGGTGCTTATCGGAGACGCAACCTTAAACCCATCGTTTTCGTTTGGTATCGGATACGTTGTGACGGCGATTGTAATGGGTCTGGGAGTTGGTATTACGGAGGAATACGTATTTCGAGGGTTGCTGGTTGGCTATTTGTACCGCCATTTTCGGTTAAGTGCGATGGTGACGGCGATTGTGAGTGGGATTATCTTTGGTGGTGTGCACCTTGTTAATGCCCTTCAGGGGAGTTTGAGTAATACGATTGCACAGGTGATTGCTGCAATCGCACTCGGATTTTTCTTCGCAGTTATCTACTTATTAACGAACAGCCTGTGGTTACCGATTATTGGCCATTCCGTGATTGATGCGTTTGATCAACTGGCATTTGGGACCCTCAGTAACCAAAGCGGGACTAGTTTGGTGACCGGCGTGATTTATGCGATTGTGTTTGCAGGACTAGGTTGGTGGTTGCTTAAGCGTCATCAAGCAATTGCAATCGGGCAGGAAATAGCGGGTCAAGCCCCCGGTAAGCAGCTCAACTTTAAGCAACCTTCTCGTACAGCAATGGCCATTGATCCCGTCAAAACTAGCATCGCCATCGCGATTCCGTTAGTTGAATTAGCGCTTGGTGCGTTAGTTACGTTGATTTGGCATGGTAAGTGGCCAAGGGTGATTGCGGTTGACTTAATTTTCTTCATCGGTTTTGCGGTCGCCATTTATTTGTATCGGGATGTTTTAGTAACCGATTGGCGACAGTTCAAGCAACACCTTGGTCGAGGCGTCTTAATTGCCATCGCTGGCTTTTTAGGGTCCTATCTGGTCCTGCTTTTAGTCCGGTTAGTGTTAAAGCCGTTTACGACGAGTGTTGCCGCGAGTGGGGTAGACGTTTTAAGCGTTCAATCAACCGGATTAGCATTGGTTGCGAGTTTGACGACTCTGATGGCGCCGTTTACGGAAGAAATCATTTTTCGACACGTCCTGTTTTATCAATGGCAAAAGCGAGGGGCAGTAACCTGGCTGATGTTGATTGTTTCCTCGGTCGCATTTGGCTTGGTGCACTGGAATAACTTTAACGGTGATGTGTTGGCGATGATCCCGTACATGTGCGTTGGCGCCTTTTACGGCCTGATCTATTACTTCTCGCGAAATATCTGGCAAAATATCCTCACCCATTTTCTATTCGATTTTGTTCAAATCCTTGCGGTAATGGCCTTGTTTATTGTGGCGCTAGTCCACTAAAAAGCCAGAATGCGAGATTCTGCACAACCTCACCGGAACAGCTTGAATTAGAGTGACACCCGTGATATTATAATGTAGTCTGTAAAAACGAAATTATTAATTAGAAAAGAGGAGTCGTGACATGTCAGGACATTCAAAATGGCATAACATCCAAGGTCGTAAAAACGCCCAAGATGCTAAGCGTGGAAAAATTTTCCAAAAAATCTCACGTGATTTGTATCAAGCCGCTAAAGCAGGTGATCCTGATCCAGCTAACAACCCTCAACTTCGCTTGGTCATGGACAAAGCCCGGGCAGCAAACATGCCTAAGGACAACGTGCAACGTGCAATCGACAAAGCATCAGGTGTCGGTGGCGCTAAGTTCGAAGAAATTACCTATGAAGGTTACGGCCCCGGTGGGACAGCTGTCATGGTTGCCGCTTTGACCGATAACAAGAACCGGACTGCTGCTGCAGTTCGTTCAGCTTTCACGCACCATGGTGGTGCATTGGGTGCTGCGGGTTCCGTTTCTTACATGTTCGATCGTAAGGGCTACGTCGTTATTTTACGTGACGGCTTAGATGCCGACGAAGATACGGTTTTAATGGATGCATTGGATGCTGGTGCTGATGATATGAAGACCAGTGACGATCAATTTGAAATCTTCTCAGATCCATCGAGCTTGACTGCAGTGCGTGATGCATTACAAGAAAAGTACAATTTGGATACGGCTGAAGTTCGGATGTTCCCAGAGAACACGACTGAAGTACCAGAAGATAAGATTTCACAATACCAAGGCTTAATTGACGAACTTGAAGGCAATGACGATGTTTCGGACGTTTACGAAGCAGCAACGTTACCTGAAACCGCTGAATAAGTATTGACGAAAAGTCGCTCCTAATCGAGCGACTTTTTTATTTTTCAAACTAAACAAGTAGCAAAAAAGGGATTAAAGTCACGGTGATTTGTGACTTTAATCCCTTTTTGATAGGCATATCAGGTGCGATTCAATAAATCATCCGGACAAATTGAAATTAAATTCTAGCTAAAATAATGGGGTAGACCAAATTATCCATGAATAAAAAACAACGCCTGTCGTCAGTGCGTAAATAAGTGGCATGGAGGTGAATAGAGATGATTGAAGCACTTGGTCAACAACTATTGACGGGCGCCGTGCAAGCAGGAAGTTCCGATTTATACCTATTGCCGGATGCAGAACAGTACGCGATTTACGAGCATCAGGCGTTGGGTATGACTAAAATTCAGACGGTTCCCTATGCGACAGGTCAGCAATTAATTGCCCATCTGAAGTATCGCGCCGACATGGCGATCACCGAAACTAGGCGACCACAAATGGGGGCGTTGACGGTGACCATTAACGATTGCCCAATTCATTTACGGCTCTCCAGTGTTGGTGATTTTCTACATCGTGAATCATTGGTGATTCGGTTGTTACAACCTCTGGCAGTTAGTCAGCCACGTTTTTTAGTACCAGATCAGTTTGAAACGCTTGAGCAATGGTGTCGTTTGCGAGGACTGATTTTGTTTGCGGGACCAACGGGGTCTGGCAAAACAACGACGATTTATCAATTAGCCAAGACGTTACGTCAGCATGGTTCGGTGTTAACCATTGAAGATCCGGTTGAAATTATTGAAACCGACTTTTTGCAGTTGCAGGTGAACGATTCGGCAGAAATGACCTATGAGGCATTGATCAAGGTCGCACTGAGGCATCGTCCCGACATTTTGATTGTCGGCGAGATTCGAGATCGAACAACCGCTCAAGCTTGTGTGGAAGCAGCGTTAAGCGGGCACTTGGTTCTCAGTACCGTTCACGCCCGTAATGTATACGGTGTGGTGACTCGACTGGCGCAACTTGGTGTTGACATGGCAGCTTTACAGCAGGCAATCACTGGCGTTGCTTATCAACGGTTGCTGCCAACTACCACCGATCAAATCACTGCCTTATTGGATCTTCAAGCTGGTCCGGTCACAACGGACTGGTTCGGTGATCGACAAATGACAACGGAATGGAGGCGACACCTTGACGAAGCACAACAACGCGGACTCCTTACAGCCCAAACCGTCACCCACTTCGAAGCGGGTTAAGCCGTGGCCGGTAGCCTTTCAAGCCTCGGTATTTCAATTGGTAAGTGAGCTCTTGACGGTGGGCTTTTCGATTCGACATGCGTTAAGTTTTTCCGAGTTGATCTTTAAGCGCCAAGTTAAGGATCTGCAACACATCAACGATCAATTGCGATTGGGGGTCACCGTCAGTCAGGCATTTGAACCCTATATTGATGACCAGATCTGTTTGCAACTCCAATTAGCTGAAGAACATGGACAACTCAGCCAGAGTTTAGGTCAAATCAGCCGCCTATTAGCCACAGCAGACCAACGACAGCAAAAGATTCGTCGTTTACTTCGGTACCCAGCCATGTTACTGATGTTACTCATTGTAATCATTACGGGACTGCAATTAATTGTCTTTCCGCAAGTTCAAGATTTGGCGGGAACATCACAAAGTACGCACCACTGGCTTTGGTGGGGGATTGGTGGCATTGTGATTGGTCTGATTGGTTTTGTGAGTCTGTTGCAACTCAAACAACAACCGATTTTACAGCGCGTTGAGCAACTATCTCGATTGCCCATTATCGGTGGCGTGATGCGAACCTACTACGGCTATTACTTTTTAGCCGCGTACACGATTTTGATTAGTAGTGGGCTTGAAATGCAGGACATTTTGCGGACGTTGCAGCGGGCTAAAAAAACGACTTTGCTATATCAGCTTAGTACTAAACTAGCAACGCAATTGGCAGCCGGTGAACCGCTAATGACGGCGTTGATGCGCTATCGATTCATGCCCGCAGAATTACAAATCATTCTTGCGGCTGGTCAAACCAAAGCAACAATGGCTCAGGAATTAACGGCGTTAACGGAACTTTATTATCAGCGGTTGATGGCGCAATTAGAACGTTTGATGGCGTGGATTCAACCGATTGCGTTTTTAGTGATTGCTGGGATGATTTTGGGCACTTACGTCAGTCTATTTTTACCGATGTATCACATGATTGGAGGATTAGGATGAAACGGGTAAAGCGCTGCTTCACTTTATTAGAAATGTCGATAGTACTAGTAATCGTCAGCTTACTAGTACTCATCATTGTTCCCAACTTAGCACAGCAAAAAAAGCACGCCAATACGGTTCACACGGGGGCAATGGTAACCGTTGTTCAAACGCAACTGGAGTCCTATTTGGATGCAACGGATGATCGATCAACTTCGTTTGCAGAATTGCAACGCGCCGGGTACTTAACAGAAAAGCAGGTCAAGATGGCGAAGCGAGAGGGGATTCGAATCGATGGGACGCAGGTCAAAGTTGACTCGTAGGGGGTTAACACTTTTGGAGTCGATTATGACGTTGGCCATTTTGAGTGGTGTGTTAGTGGTGTTAACGACGGCTCGGCAGACAACGCGTCAGACGCCACGAAGCGAAGCTGCTTTTTGGCGAACGTTTCAGGCCAATTGGCGACACGTTCAATCTGATGTGCAGGCACACCACCATAATACGATTATTCGGTTTAAACCGGAAAAAGGAGTCGTGTTTGATGGGGCTCAGTGGCATCAAGTATTAGAGCTACCTAAAACGTTGCGGATTTTGAAAGAACAAGAAATTGCACCAAAGAAAAGTGGCAACTTTTCGCCACAGCGGGTTTCGTTATACTCCACTGCAACTCAGCAAAAATATGAAGTGGTGATTCAAATGGGATGGGGGGTCTATCAAGTTGAAGCGAAGTGAACGGAAACGCGGCTTTATTTTAAGTGATTCAGTCGTGGGGTTGACGCTCATTTGTTTAGGTGTGATCACGTTTGCGGAAGCGCAACTGGTCATGAACCGGCAACTGGGACAACGAGAAGAACGCGTGTTACAACTTCGGCAGCGGTATGAGACTCAATTACGGGAGAAAAATTCGTGAAACGGGGCTTTAGTTTAATTGAAACCATTATTGCGATTGCGGTCATTGCTGTGGGATTGTTAACCATTCAACTCGGAACGTCAATCGTGATGAACCAGCGGCAACGAGAATTTGATGAACAGTTAGCTTGGTATCAATTGTTGGGTGAGCTTGAGTCGCCAGAGTACCGGTTTCGGGTGACTAAAATGGATCCGAATCATCGGTATCAGTTGGTATTAAAGACACCAAGAGTAACTGAAAGGCCGTTTATATTAGTGCATCGGCGGACTGTTAAAACGAAATCACCGCATGAACTGATGTTGACCACGCCAGATGGTGGGTACCTTCCCCTGATTCGAGATGTCAAAGATGTGACGTGGACCACCAAACAAAATCGCTTATATCTCGAGTTAACCATGATGAAAGGTCAAAAATTTTCGGCGTTGACGAGCGTCCCGGTGAGTCTTGATCAAGAGAAGGATGAGAAAAAATAATTGAAAGTTAAAAATGGCTTTGTGACAATTTTGGCACTCGTTTTTTTAGGGGTGTTAACGACCCTGTTATTATTTCAGCTCCAAGCCTATTACCAGCAACGCCAAGCGTTTGATGATTTGATCGAAAACTATTCAAAACGCGTGATGTCGGTGGTTGACTCTTCACAATCTAAAACAAAGAAGTGACAAAATTAAGCTAAGTAGCTTGAATAACTTGGTGAAAATTTGTAAGATAGATTCTGTGGATATACAATCCTTAATCACGAGGAGGTCGACAACACTGGCTTTAAAAGAAACAGAAGCGCTGTTTAACGTACTTGATCAATCAAGTGGGCTTTTGAAGACTGCGCTGGACACATCGTATTTAGACGCCTTTATCGAATCAGGGGATAACCTGATTGCTGGTAATGTGCAGGTTGAAGACGACGTACCGGATGCAGATACCGTTCAAAAGTTACAAGCGCTTTACGCGCAGGTGGACGTTGCAACGTTACCTAAAGAGGTCGCGCGACAAGCAGTCCAGCTTTCAATGTTGAAGGCGATCCAAGAAGACAAGATTCAGGGCAATCATCAGATGACCCCGGATACGATTGGCATGGTGATGGGTTATCTCATCATCCGGTTGGTTGAGCATCAGTCCCAACTGACGATTCTTGATCCGGCCGTTGGGACCGCTAATTTGTTAACGACGATTCTTAATCAGTTGACGGATGAGACACCCGCAACGGTTTCGGCAATTGGTATTGATAACGATGATTCAATGTTGTCAGTTGCTGACATTAACACGACACTGCAACGGGTGCCGGTTGAGCTGCAACACCAAGATGCGCTTGGCGATCTTTTAGTCCCGGCAGTTGACTTGGTCGTTTCGGATCTGCCAATTGGCTACTATCCATTGGATGATAAGGTAACGTCGTTTAAGACCAGGTCTGAGTCAGGTCACTCCTACGTTCACCACTTGCTGCTTGAACAAGCAATGCAAGCGGTAAAACCAGGTGGCTTTGGCATTTTCCTAGTCCCAAGCCAACTATTTTCATCACCAGAAGCGAAATCGTTATTGGGTTGGTTACAGGAAAGTGCTTATCTACAAAGCTTTTTGGCACTGCCAAAAGACCTATTTACGGCGCAATCAGCGGAGAAATCGATTTTGTTACTTCAACGTCATGGGGAACACGCCAAACAGGCCAAAAAGGTCATGATTGGTGAATTCCCATCGTTTAAGGATCAAACCGCGTTCTCGAAGTTTATTGCGGAAATGGTTGATTGGGAATTAAATGATTTGCTGAAATAAAACAAAAGGAGAATTAATTTCATGGGAAAAACACTTGCCGTTAACGCAGGAAGCTCCACTTTAAAGTTTAAGCTTTTCGAAGTTCCTTCAGAAGATGTCATCACAAGCGGGGTTATCGAACGGATCGGTCTCAAAGATTCAATCGTGACGATCAAGTACGGCGATGGTCAAAAGTACGAGAACGTTCAAGACGTTGATACACATGAACAAGCAATCCACTTGATGTTGGATCAATTGTTAGCCCTTGATATCATTAAGGACTACAAGGAAATCACTGGGATCGGTCACCGGGTCGTTGCCGGTGGTGAATTCTTTACGGATTCTGTCTTAGTTGACGATGACGTGCTTCAAAAGATCGAAGACTTAGCTGAATATGCACCACTGCATAACCCAGCTGAAGCAATGGGCATCCGGGCGTTCAAGAACATCTTACCTGATGTGCCTAACGTAGCCGTGTTTGACACGTCATTCCACACATCAATGCCAAAAGTGAACTACATGTACGCCATTCCTTACGAATACTACGAAAAGTTCGGTGCTCGTAAGTATGGGGCCCACGGAACAAGTCACCGTTACGTTGCTGGCCGGGCCGCCGCAATGCTTGGCAAGCCATTGGAAGACTTAAAGCTGATCACCTTGCACATTGGCGCCGGTGCTTCAATTACGGCGGTTAAGAACGGTAAGTCATTTGATACTTCAATGGGCTTCACGCCACTTGCCGGAATCATGATGGCAACCCGTTCTGGTGATATTGATGTTTCCTTGGTAACTTACTTGATGGAAAAGCTGAACATCAAGGATCCTAACGAAATGATCAACATCTTGAACAAGAAGTCTGGCTTGATCGGGGTATCTGAAACCTCTGCTGACATGCGTGACCTAGAAAAGGTTCAAGATAAGAACGAAAAGGCCCACTTAGCACGTGATATGTACATCAACCGGATCGTTCGCTACATTGGCCAATACGTGGCTGAACTTGGTGGTATCGATGCCATCGTCTTCACAGCCGGTGTTGGTGAAAATGATATTCCAATTCGTCAAGAAATTGCCGATAAGTTAAGCTACTTCGGGATCGCTGTTGATCCAGAAAAGAACCACATTCGTGGCGTTGAACGTGACTTATCAACTGACGATGCAACGGTTAAGACCCTGTTAATCCCTACGGATGAAGAGTTAATGATCGTTCGTGACGTTGAACGGTTGACGAAGTAATTCAATCATCATTAAGATCATCACTTGTTGATGGTTGATTAGAAAGCAACTGCTTTGATCGAAGCTATTTGATCGGGTGGTTGCTTTTTTGTTGTTTATGGATGGGTTGTTTTTTCAGGATGGGCTGGTTTAAGGGTCAACGGTTATTTTGAAGTTTTGATTTACGTTTGTGTTTAGCTCACGGATGTTCATGCTGTTTGTCGTCAGTTTGCTTGTCAAAGTTGCGGTGAAGGTCGTTCATTGAGGCTAGGATATTCGGCACCACTTAACTGTTATTTTTAGGTTTCCTGAAGTTGCAGAAACTTGTTAACCACGTGCTTTCTGACCGCCTCGCTCCGCACACTTACATTGTTAATTGCATTTTTTTCATCTTTGCGTGAGTAATTGTCACGAATTCAACATTAAGCGGTTTGACGCCGTTTTGGACCGGTGGTTAGCGTTTAATTCGATGGACGGAGGCTTATTTGCCAGAATCGGGGAATATGCCGTGTATAATATGGCCCATGAAGGAGTGAAGCGGCATGGAAAATAACGAAGCATCAACGGATCAGTTCTCACGGGGGTTAAAAAACCGGCACGTGCAATTGATCGCACTAGGTGGCACCATTGGAACCGGGCTCTTCTTGGGCGCCGGCGAATCGATTCATTCAGCAGGGCCATCAATTGTGCTCGCGTACCTGATTGCTGGAATTGCCTGCTTTTTACTCATGCGGGCATTAGGGGAATTACTATTATCTGATTTAAAGGCCCATTCGTACATCGACTTTATTGAACGGTACTTGGGTGAACGTTGGGGCTTCATCGCTGGTTGGACGTATTGGGTCTGCTGGTTAACCATTGCGATGGCTGATTTAACGGCCGCTGGGTTGTATATGAAATTTTGGTTCCCCGGGTTGCCACAGTGGGTGACTGGGTTAGTGATTTTATTGATCTTGTTAGTCATCAACTCGGTGACAGTCAAAGCGTTTGGTGAAACTGAATTTTGGTTTGCAATCGTTAAAATTGTCGCCATTGTAGCGCTGATCGTAATTGGGGTCGTTCTGGTCGTGATTCAGTTTAAGACGCCGGTTGGCCATGCCTCGGTGGGCAACTTGTTTGCCGGTAAGTTCTTTGCTCACGGCGCAAAGGGGTTCTTACTCTCATTTCAAATGGTGTTGTTTGGGTTCATTGGGATTGAAATGGTTGGGATGACGGCTTCTGAAACGAACGACCCAACGCATATTATTCCCAAGGCTATCAATGAAATTCCGATGCGGGTCATCTTGTTTTACCTTGGGTCGTTACTGGCCCTCATGTGCATCTATCCATGGCACTTTATTTCGCCTGATGAAAGTCCGTTCGTTCAAGTCTTTTCAGCGATTGGCATCAAGTCTGCCGCAGCCATCATTAACTTTGTGGTTTTAACGGCAGCTGCTTCGGCATGTAATAGTTCCTTGTTTACGACCGGTCGAATGTTGTTTTCATTGACTTACGGTGGTAAATCACGGGCGTCAAAGCGCTTGGGTAAGTTATCTAAGGCGCAAGTACCGGTCAATGCGCTATTGCTTTCCGCAGCGATTATCGCAGTGGTAGTGGTTTTGAACATGTTTATTCCGGGAAAGGTCTTCACCCTGATTTCAAGTATCGCCACCACTTGTTTCCTGTTTATCTGGGGCTCAATCGTGCTCGCTCATTTAAAGTACCGGCGGGTCATGAAAGCCGAAGGTAAACCAGCTGGCGACTTCAAGATGCCATTTGCGCCATATTCGGACTACTTCGTCTTAGCCTTTCTAGGCATGGTCGGCGTTGTGTTGCTGTTCCGGTTTGAAACGTTAGTCGCGTTGATTGGTTCAGTGCTATGGCTCTTGGGACTCTGGTTATTCAAAACAATCAAGGATCGAGCGGTTGTGGCCTCGATTCAAGATTAGGGCCTGAGGATATCGCTTTGATTGAAGCTGACTTTATAAAATTAACTTAGTGCGGTGACTGATATTCAGTCATTTACTAACAAATCGTCAAAAATACGGTGGGTGCCAGAAGATGGCCTCACCGTATTTTTGACGATGATTGTTCGACACAGCACGTTTTATTTTATTGATTGGCCTAAATCGGGTAGACTGAAAGTTAACGTGAATCTGTCGAACAAGCATTGAACGGAACATGGTACACTAGAGACAGTAGCTTTTGAAAAAGAAGGGATTAGCGTGCAACAATTTTTTACATCAGATACGCATTTTTTTCATAAGGACCTTTTGGGGGATTCCAAGTTTGCGCCGCGCCCCTTTGCGTCGGTAGATGAAATGAATCAAACCATTATTGACCACTGGAATGAACGGGTGACGCCTGAGGACACGGTTTATCATCTTGGCGATATCGCACTCTACTTTATCCGACCGGAACGCGCGGCTGAAGCGGCCATTTTAGACGTTTTAAACCAGCTCAATGGTCACTTAGTCCTCATTAAGGGGAACCATGATAACCGGGCGTTATTCAAATACCTCGCGCAACACAATTACGAATATGGCGGCAAACCCAAGTTTGAATTTCACGACGTGGGCAAAATTATTAAAGTCAATCACCGTCAATATTACTTAACCCACTACCCTATGATGATGGGCATTGTTAAGCAAATCATTAACTTACACGGCCATATTCACCACTATGCGGTGGGGGTCAAAGAAAACATTAACGTCGGTGTTGATACCCCAGAAGTTGATTATCTTAAGACGAAACCGGCCTTTGGCGCACCGTTTACCATGGCCGAAGTGGAAGAAATGGTTCAGGGAAAGTATGACGATTTTCAGAAACGACACTAACGTTTGGGAGGTAGCATAACGGCATGACAGAGAAAATTACCATCTTACATACCAATGATATTCATTCCCACTTTGAAAATTGGCCTAAGATTCGGCGGTATTTGTTAGAAGAACGAGCGCGTTATCAAGCGGCTGGTCATACGGTGTATACGTTCGACATCGGTGATGCGATGGATCGGGTTCATCCGCTCAGTGAAGCGACTAACGGCCAAAAAAACGTTCAGTTGATGAATCAGATCCACTATGATGGCGTGACGATTGGGAATAACGAGGGGCTTGGCAATTCTAAGCGTCAGTTGAACCGATTGTACGCCAAGGCCAATTTTGACGTCATTTTAGGCAATTTATTGAACTCACCTAAAAAATCGCAGCCTAAGTGGGCGATGCCGGCTAAGTTAATGACGACGGATGCTGGTACTCGGGTACTCGTGTTGGGCTTAACGGCACCATACACGCTCACCTACCCGTTATTGGGTTGGCAGCCGATCTCAGTCAATCTGATGCTACCGCGGCTACTAAAGCAGTATGCCGGGCAGTATGATGTGGTGGTGTTGCTCTCACACTTAGGGCTTGACGTTGATCGTCAAATCGGCAAGCGTTATCCAGAAGTCGACGTGGTAATTGGTGCGCATACTCACCATTTGTTGGTGCACGGCGAATTGGTCAACCAAACGTTGTTAGCCGCGGCTGGCAAATACGGTTACTATGTTGGGACGATTCAGCTTGAATTGAAAGATCACCACATTGTGACCAAGCAGGCTTCCGTGGTTGAAACGGCGAATTTGCAAGCGGCAACTTCAGATCGAACCGAAATTGAAGGTTATCAAAAACTCGGCGAGCGACTACTATCTAAAAAGCGAGTGGCTCAGTTACCCGTTGCGATGGAGAAAAACTGGGAGGGGCACTCCCGATTAGCCAGTGAGGGATTGGCGGCAATGGAGGCCTATGCGGGCACCGATGCCGCAATCGTTAATGGTGGGTTGTTTATGCGCGACCTACCGGCTGGTATCGTCACGCAAAATGAACTACATCAGTTGTTACCGCATGCCATGCACGTGATGCGGGTAACGTTGAGTGGTGACAATCTTTGGCGCTTGATCATGGAAATGGAAAAAACCAGGCCGTTCTTGAATCGGTTCCCAATCAAGGGAATGGGCTTTCGTGGCAAGTATTTTGGCGCTTTAACGTACTCAGGTATCACCTATAACGAACACGAAGGAACTGTCCTGTTTCGGGGCGAGCCTTTGTCACCGATGAAGGCGTACACGATTGCCGTTCCGGATCACTACTTGTTCATTCCGTTTTTCCCAACCATTTCAATTGTTGGTCAAAACGAAATTTTATATGGTAAGCTATTAAGGACGGTTTACGGCGACTATCTCGCCAAACAATACCCAATCAAGAAGGAGGCGACATCGCAACATGGACAAAAAGGCACTACAGACGCTCATTGATGAGGCTCGTGAGCAGCGAACGCCCGGTGGGGTGATCGTTTCAGTGGACGAGACGCACTATCAAATCAACGAACATCCCTATGAATTACTCACTAATTACCGGGATGCATTTGACCGAATGATGTTAAGCGACCGGTTTAACACGTTTTATTCCAAATACGATTATTTAGTGGGGGATATGGGCTTTGGTCAACTGCGATTACGCGGTTTTTATAGCGATGAACGCAACGTTCCCGCTGAACTTAAAATTAGTGCGCTACAGGACTACTTAGACGAACACTGTAATTTAGGGTGTCCGTACTTCGTTTTGCATAATCAAGACGTCCGGGCAACTACGCCTAAGCGTCCTCGACGGCAACGAGAAACTGGCGGTCGGCATGAGTCAACTAGTGACCATGACGCTCAGCCACACCGCTCACGGCGCCGCTCTCAGCGCAATAATAGTAATCGAAAACGTGAGACACAATCAGAAGCCAAACCAACGACTCGAAATCAATCAGGAACAACTAAACCAACGACTAAACCAACGAGACAGACAACGACCAATCAACATGCAACTAGTCAGCGTTCCCAACAATCAACAACCACCAAGCAGCATGCCTCAGAGGGCAATGGTCACAGTCGACAGCGATCGCGTCGTCGTCGGCCAAATAACCAGTCCGGCCGACCATCAAACGGTCAACAAAAGGCCTACGTGGTTGAAAAAATCAAACCGGTGAAGCCCAAACCAGTTAGTGAACGACAGGGGACGGTCAAAACCGTGGGTCACAGTCAGCACCGTAAATTTACCATTCGGGAAAAAGAGGATTAATTGAATATGGCAAAACACTACGATGGTTACTTTATCGACTTAGATGGAACGGTGTACGCGGGTAAGAAACGCATTCCGGCGGCCAAACGGTTCATCGAACGATTACAAGCAACGCAAACAAAGTTTATGTTTGTCACAAACAATACGACTAAGTTACCAGCGGATGTGGTGCGCAACTTAGCTGAGAACCATGATATTCACGTTGATGAAAGTCACGTGTATACGGCTGGGTTGGCTAGTGCAGACTACGTTGCTGGTATTGCGAAGCCTGAACAAAACCGCGCTTACCTGATTGGTGAAACCGGTCTGATGCAAGCATTTATCGATCAGGGGTTTCACCTGACAGAACAGGACCCGGACTTCGTCGTGATTGGTTTAGATCACGATGTGACCTACCATAAACTGGCGACTGCAACGTTGGCCGTTCGAAATGGGGCTAAGTTTATTGGGACCAATCCAGACTCCAACATTCCCAGTGAACAGGGCATGTTGCCTAGCGCTGGTGCTTTAAACGAATTAGTGGCCTATGCAACGCAACAACGACCGCAATACATTGGCAAGCCTGGATCAATCATTATGGAAAAGGCGCTCGAACGGATGGGGTTATCGAAGGCGCAAGTGTTAATGGTTGGCGATAACTACCAAACCGATATCAGAGCGGGCCTTGATTTTGACATGGACACACTGTTAGTGTATTCCGGCCTGTCAACGAAGCAGCAGGTTGTGGCTGAAGACCGACAGCCAACGTATCAGATCGATTCGTTAGACGATTGGTCATTGGACGAGCACTAACTACGGGAGGCGTCAACACACATGATACGGGTGAAACAGGGTGTCCAGTGGACGTTGTTGTTTTTGGCAATCGTGTCACTGGCAATTTTTATCACGATCAACAGTATGTGGCTGTATTGGCTGAACGTTGTGCTAGGTGACCTTTCTAGAGTAGTTGGCATTTCAACGGGGCGGATTATGGACAACTACGGTCAGTTGTTGAGTTATTTGCAATTACCGTGGATTCACCATTTAAGCATGATGGATTTTCCAACGTCGCCGAGTGGTCGTCAGCATTTTAGCGACGTCAAAAACCTCTTCTTACTTAATAATGCGGTGTTGATCGTGACGATTGTGCCCGCGTGGCGGTTTTTACGGCGACTGTGGCGGACTAATCAAGTATGGCGGTTGATTCGGCCCTTTCAGGTTGCTGCCGTTGTTCCAATCTTGGCTGGTATGATGATGGCCATTAACTTTAATCAGTTTTTTATCGCATTTCATAAAACGCTGTTTCGCAATTCAGATTGGTTATTTAATCCGCAATTCGATCCCATTATTTTGGTGTTACCGGAATCATTTTTCTCCCAATGTTTCATATTTGCCTTTTTATTATTTGAATTGGTCATGATATGGGGAATTTGGTCGGGAAAAGAAAGTTTTAACCAGCTTTGATTTGTGTGCACACAAAAAAAGGTGACTGCCAACAAGGCAATCACCTTTTTTGATTGACATAAACGAATGTCTTATTCGCTTACTTGACCGTTCTTTTTAAAGAGACCCACAAAAGCAGGAATCATTGACACAACGATAATCCCTAAGACGACTAATGAAAAATGTTCCTTAACGAAACCAATATTACCGAAGAAGTAACCGCCAGCGCAGCAAAGTGCTACCCAGGCGACACCAGCGGCTGCATTATACTTAATGAATGAGCGGTACTGGTAGTGCGACGTTGCGGCAACGAAGGGTGCGAAAGTTCGAATGATCGGCATGAACCGGGCTAGAAAAATCGCAATGGCGCCGTGACGATCAAAGAACCGCCTGGACTCGTTTAACCGTTCCTCGCTGATGAACCGGCCGAAAAAGGCGTGCTTTGTTAGCGCAATACCAACTCGACGACCAATCATGAAGTTAGTTGAATCCCCGAGGAGTGCTGCCAGTAAGAAGAGACCAACGAATAACCAGATGTTGAGGTGGTAAGTCGGGTTGGCCGCCAAGGCAGCTGCGGCAAACAGCAGTGAATCACCGGGGAGAAATGGTAGGATCACCGCACCGGTTTCGATGAAGATAATTAAGAACAAGATACCGTACGTCCACCCGCCAAAGGTATTGACGATATTGACCATGTGTTGATCAATATGAAGTACGAAATCAAATAGTTGAGTCATATTAGGGTGTGTCCTTTCAATTACTGTAATGTGGCCATTGTACCAGATAATGTCAGATAAACGGGGAATTTAATGGCGATTTTAATAAAAAGATTGAAAATGACTGATTGCGGTAAACAGGGTTTGATTAGGGTGGTACACAGAATTTTGGGACTCGATAAGTTGCTTTTTAGTTTAAATCATGGATAATAGATATAATTACTATGTTGGAGGTATCACAGTGAATTATCCACAGTTACATCTTGAAGAAGTTAACGGCCCTAAGGCAACGATCAGTACATCAATGGGCGATATTAAAGTACAACTCTTTCCAGACCAAGCGCCCAAGGCCGTTGAAAACTTCGTGTCATTGGCTAAGAAGCACTACTACGATGAAGTGATTTTTCACCGTGTGATCAGCGACTTTATGATTCAAGGCGGCGATCCTACTGGAACTGGGATGGGCGGCGAAAGTATCTGGCAGACACCATTTGAAGATGAGTTCTCCCAAGAGGTTTATAACTTGCGTGGGGCCCTTTCAATGGCCAACGCTGGTCCAAACACTAACGGCAGTCAGTTCTTCATTGTTCAAAATCAGCACATGTCCGCTCAAATCACGGAACAATTGAAGTCAGCACATTTCCCTGACGAAATTGTGACGGCTTACCAAAAGGGTGGGACACCATGGCTTGATTTCCGTCACACTGTTTTCGGTCAAGTCACCGAAGGCATGTCAGTTTTAGATGCCATTGCGGCTGTTAAGACGGATGCGTCTGATAAACCACTGGAAGACGTTGTGATCGAATCAGTTACAATTACGGATTAAGGTTAACCATTAACGAATCTTGTTGACATGATTGTCGGCAAGATTTTTTTGTATGATGAAGGTGACTGACGTTTTACTGTTAACTGACGATTAAATCCGTTATAGTAGAACCTAAGTGTAAAACAAAAATGATTAGTCATTAGGAGGAATGAAAAGTGCTACGAATTGGAAATCAAGTTCACGGAACGGTTACTGGCATTCAGCCGTATGGGGCATTTGTTGACCTTGGTGATGGGGTTCAGGGATTGATTCATATTTCGGAGTGTCATTATGGGTTTGTTAAGGATATTCACCAGTATTTAACTGTCGGCGATGAAATCGACGTGGTTGTGCTGGATATCGATGAGTTTACAGGAAAGATCTCCTTATCCTTGCGTTGTATGGAAGAACCTAAAGCATCTTTAACGATGACGGTGCCCCAACAAGAGGGACGGCATAAACATTACTGGACAAGTCGCAATGTTCATGAAGGATTTGCCCCCATTCAAAGCCGCCGTCACGCATGGGAACAAGAGGCTTTGAAGGAACTTGTTCAGAAATAGAATCTTTTTTAAGAAAATGCTTGACCATCCTGGTAATTGCTGGTAATATTTTACATGTTGTTAACGCAGACATTATTAATTTCTCGGATAGTTATACAAAACCTCCGAAAGGTTAAAGGTTGAGTTAATCAATAGCAGATGTGATTGGAAGAAAATTCAATTTGAACTTTATGAATAAAGATTCAAGTTAAGAGTTGACAATCTTCTGTTGTAAATGTTAAACTGATTAAGTTGCTTCGGAGCGGCAGTCGTTATTGATTGAAATAAAGATTTCAAATTAATAGTTGACAGCCCAATGACAACGAGATACAATTTAAGAGCTGATTCAAAAGGAATCAGCTTGGTAGACCTTTGAAAACTGAACAAAGTTTTGTTTCACAAATGTGCAGGGTATATCACTTCGGTGATATCAAATGTAATTTGCGAAGTCAATTTCGCTAGTAATAATTAAATGAGCTACAAACAATCATAAATTGAGAGTTTGATCCTGGCTCAGGACGAACGCTGGCGGCGTGCCTAATACATGCAAGTCGAACGCATCCCGTTGATTTGAAGTGCTTGCACTGATTTTTAACATCGGATGAGTGGCGAACTGGTGAGTAACACGTGGGTAACCTGCCCAGAAG